>DAIQPR010000145.1:0-6352 GCA_036787315.1 Polynucleobacter sp.
CAACAAGCGTAATGGGTAAAAAATCTTTAACAGGATCAAATGTGAGCTTATTATTGCCTTGGTTATATAGTGGTTGATTAATACCGTGAGTACCCACAGATGCCATTAACCATGTATATCCGTCAGGTGTTGACTTAGCAACAAAATCTGCACCGATGTTTGCTCCAGCTCCAGGTTTATTTTCAATAACAACATTCCAGCCAGCAGTTTTAGAGATTTCGGCTGCAACAGGCCTTGCAACGTTATCTGTTGCCCCACCTGCTGGAAAAGGAACGATATAGCGAATAGGGTGATTTGGAAAATTTTGGGCGCTTGCTTGAATTGCAAAACAGAAGCTCAACGTAGCAAAAATAACATTGATCAAAGAGCTGAAAAATTTCATAGTGTCCCCCGATATTTTTTAATAAAAATCAGTGTACGTTAATTTTTATCAAGAGACAAAAAAACTAGTAAGTATGGGGGATTTTTTTCGGGTAATCCCCAATGACTTAGTACCAACAGCTTATGAATTACTTAATTAGAGCTCGGGATATTTTTCTCTAACCAATTGACAATAAGATCAGAGATAACATCTTCTTTTTCATTGTAAAAATGGTCACAATCAGCAACCAAGTTAAAGTCACAAGGACCAGCACATGCTGCTTTAAATTCTTCTGCTGGGTAACGATGTTGATCTTCTTTATCACCACGAATTGCAAGAACAGGACAATGAATATCAGGGGCTAACGCGATGGTATCTGGTATAGATACCAGACGATCCAAATAACTTTCAGCACTGATTAGGTACCACCAGCCTGGAAGATTAATTAATTCTCGACCTTTATTTTGAGCAACAAGTTCTTTTGCTTTTGCAGTAATTTGTTCTGCTTGATTCATTGCAAATAGTTTTTCAGACCCTGATTTAAGATCCTGCCCCACTCCACCTCTAGGGGCAGATAAGAGAACCAAAGCTGGAGTATTGGGATATTTCGCGGCATGAGCAACTGCCAACATGCCACCATTACTATGACCAATTAAGATAGGCGCAGGAAAACCTTTTCCCATGAGCCAATTACGTGCAAAGTCGTTATCGGCAAATGATTCGGCAATCGTCTGAAAAGCACCACCAACAGGTTCTCTGCTTGCACGCGTCGATAAAATATCATGCCCACGTCGATTAAAAGCAAAAAAAGCAAAACCTGCTTTAGTGAGTGCTGGGGCCAAAAATTTAGCAGCGCCAGTATAAAAATTCATGGTGTTACCATGAAAAAATAATGCAGCACCTTTTATCTTTCCTTCAGGCTCATAGTAAAGTCCCTCAATTGGAATCGTATCGGTTTCGATGGTAATTAATTCGGTGCGCATATTTTTCCTTAGAATCCAGCAGCTAAGCCATCACGTCGTGAGTCGCTGGCAGCTACATAACCGTCATTTAAATCATCCGTTTGACGCCATATAAATTGACCTGAGCCAAAATCCATGTAAGGGTCTTCAATGCTCTTTAACTCATGTCCTAAATCTTTGAGGCCTGCAACAGTTTGAGCATTTAAATTAGATTCCACGTCTAAGGTAAAGTCGCGATTTACCTTCCAACGTGGAGCGTCACATGCAGCTTGAGGTTGCTGTTGATAACTTAACATTCTTACAACGGTTTGCAAATGTCCTTGAGGTTGCATATCACCACCCATCACACCGAAACTCATTTGTGGGAATGTTTTGCCATTAATCTGTTTTGTCATAAATGCAGGAATGATGGTGTGGAACGGTCTTTTACCTCCAGCCACAATATTTGCTGACTTACGATCTAATGAAAAGCCTACTCCACGATTTTGCATACTAATACCAAACTCTGGAACTACTACACCGGAACCGAAGCCCATGTAATTACTTTGAATAAAGGAGACCATCATTCCAGAACTATCTGCTGTTGTAAGGTAAACAGTTCCCCCGCTTGGAGGAAGTCCAAATTTAAAATGAGTTGCTTTATTTAAGTCAATAAGTTTGGCGCGCTCTTTTAGGTATCCAGGATCAAGCATTTCACTTGGTTTGACATGCATACTCTTAGGGTCTGCAACATATTGATATACGTCTGCAAATGCTAATTTCATCGCTTCAATTTGAAGATGCTGACTTAAAGCGCTATCTACTGGATAGTCTTCAAGTCGAAGATTTTCTAAAATACCAAGTGCGATAAGGGCACCGATACCTTGGCCATTTGGTGGTATTTCATGAATATCATATCCACGGTATTGGGTTGAAATCAGATCAACCCAATCAGGTTGATAGTTTTTCAAATCATTAAGTGTCATCGATCCGCCATTGGCAGAAGAGTGTTTCACAATTGCTTGGGCGATTTCACCTTCATAGTAATCTTTGATACCAAATTGGCAAATTCGCTCGAAAGTCTTTGCCATACCAGATGCAGTAAATCTTTCACCGATATGTGGTGCACGACCATGCGGCATAAACATTTCTTTGAAACCTGGTTGATCCTTTAAATCAGGAATACCGGCCGCCCATTTATGTGCAACTATTGGTGCAATAGCGTGACCTTTGTTAGCGATATCAATTGCCGGAGCCAAGATATCTGCAAAACTTAGTTTTCCTAATTTTTCATGCAAGGCACCCCAACCTGCAATTGCTCCTGGAATAGTAACTGTATCCCAACCCCGTAATGGGCGATTCGCAAGTCCATTGTTTCCAATGCCATATTTCTTTTCATAATACTCAGGGCTCCATGCTTGTGGAGCTGTACCAGAAGCGTTTAAACCATGTAAACGATTACCATCCCAAACAATGGCAAACATATCGCTACCTAAGCCATTCGAAACGGGCTCTACCACCATCAAAACTGCTGCAGTTGCAATGGCAGCATCAATAGCATTACCACCTTCTTGCATTATTTTTAGTCCAGCTTGAGCAGCTAGTGGGTGAGATGTTGATGCAATATTTCTGGCAAAAACAGGAATACGCGTCGTAGGGTATGGATTAGTCCAATTAAATGTCATGAAGTTGGCTTTCTGATTAACGTTTATTCAGCAACGATATTTTGTTCTTTAATGATTTTAGCCCACTGAGCGCGATCACTAAGCATTAGGGTTTCAAATTGCTTTGGAGTACCTCCACCTGCATCTGCGCCAAAATTAGCAAACTCTTGAATAACTTCTTTTGACTTAAGTGCTTTATTTACCTCTACATTTAATTTATTCACAATTTCAGGTGGTAAGTTTTTAGGACCATCAATCCCCCAAATAACTTCTGAATTAAAGTTAGTAAGTCCATACTGTGAACCAACTTCAGAAATTGTAGGGACATCCGGAATGAGAGGTGATCTTTTCTTGCTAGTGATTGCTAGCACATTTAGTTTTCCGTCTTTTACATGAGGTAATCCAGAGACGATACTATCAAATAAGACATGTATTTTTCCGGAGATTAAGTCTGGCATAGACAAACTAGAACCTTTGTAGGGAATATGTTGCATTTGAATTCCTACAGCTGATTTAAATGATTCTCCAGTGAGGTGCATAATCGTGCCATTACCAGCTGATGAAAAATTTAAGGTTGTTGGGTTTGCTTTTGCAAAAGCGATTAATTCTTTTAAGTTATTGACCGGAATTTGTTTGGTTACCAAAAGAATATGCGGAGCTGATGCGACATGAACAACTGGTGTGAAGTCTTTGTCATAATCAAAGGGAGCTTTTTTATTCAGTGCTGCTCCGATTGAATGAATACTTGAACTGGTCATCAAAATCGTATAACCATCAGCAGGTGCTTTTGCCACAACATCACTACCAATTAATCCACCAGCACCAGGTCGATTATCAACAACCACAGTTTGGCCTAATTGTTTTGTAAGTTGATTTGCAACTGCACGCGCTATTGAGTCTGTTGATCCACCCGCAGGAAATGGTGTAATCATCGTTATAGGTTTGATAGGGTATGACTGTGCTATTGACGATTCAGGCAAAAAACCCCAAGAAATCAATAAAGTTATAAGAACTTTGAAAAACCAAATTGAACGTGATTGCATAGTGAGTAAAGTGTAGATTGAGAAATTTTTATTCTACTCTTTAAGAAGGTATTGCCAATATCATTTATTCACCAAATTAGTTCGAATCGTTATACTCTTGAATGTTAAGGAGACCAAAATGCAAAGAAGACACTTTATGACCACACTAGCTAGTGTGGCTATGTCACCAATACTCAGTAATATTGCGCTAGCAAATTCGAATACTGTCAAAGTGATTGTTTTTCCTGGAGCCCAAAATTTATCAATGTGGGTGGCTCTTGAAAAAGGATTTTTTAAGTCCAAAGGTTTAGATGTTGAATTGACCTACACCATGAATTCTATTGAATTAAGGGATGGACTAGCGGGTGGAAAGTTTGATATTGCGCATTCTGCTGTAGATAATTCAGTAGCTATTGTTGACTACAAAGAACAAGAGTCTGTTATTTTGATGGGTGGAGATTCAAGTTTAAATGAACTTTTCTATCAACCTGAGTTAAAGTCTTTACAAGATATTCGCGGTAAGACTTTAGTGGTTGATGCTCCAAATACAGCTTACGCTCTCCAGGTTAAAAAGGCACTTGCTTTAGCTGGCATTCCGGACACAGAGTACAAGTTAAATCCAGTTGGAAGGACAGCGTTACGACTTGAAGCTATGAAAAATAGCAAAGAAAATGCTGCTGCGCCATTAAATCCACCTTTTTCAATTCAAGCTAAACAAGCTGGATTAAAAAGCATGGGGAAATTAGTTGATTTAGTTGGACCTTATCAAGGTCAGGGAATGTTCGCAATGAGGCCATGGATATCGCAGAACGCTGATATTGTTGAGCGCTATATTGCTGCTTGGATTTTAGCTGTTCGTTGGTCATTAAACCCTGCTAACAAAGCGGAAGCTTTAGAGATATTGTCTAAAAACATGAAGCTAGATAAAGAGATCATTGAGCAGTCATATCAATTACTAGTAACACCTGGTTTTGGTTTAGATAAAGATGCGCAATTCTCGAAAAAAGGTTTTGATAACTTACTATCCATTCGAACAGAGTTTGGAAAGGGTAGACCGCTTGATGAGAAAAAATTAGTAGATTTAAGTTTCTATGAGCGAGCATTTAAATCGCTGAAATAGGCTATGGAGAATAATGATTTTTTTAATCAACAATACAACCCTAGGTTAAGTGTTGCTGATCATTTAAAAATTATGCAGGGTTGGCAGGATAAATCAGTTTTTGCTAGAGCAAACGCACATTGCATTTTAGACATTGCATATGGGTCAGATCAGGATGAAAAATTAGATCTTTTTTTATCAGCAACAAACAATAGTCCTTCCTTGATTTTTATACATGGGGGATATTGGAGAGGATCTGATAAATCTGAATTTTCGTTTATTGCGAAAGAATTTGCTGTAAAAGGTATCAATGTCTTTGTCATGAATTATGGCTTAGCTCCTCGAGTCAATTTAGAAACTATTGTTGAACAAATTAAGCGGGGCACACAATGGGTGTTTGATCATGCCGCGCAATATGGAGCCAATCCTCAAGAATTATATTTAACAGGTCATTCAGCTGGTGGTCATCTGACTGCTATGATGATGGCGCATGTTTGGGAGGGGCAAGCCACTTCCATTATCAAAGGGGCATTACCAATTAGTGGATTATTTGATTTAGAGCCTTTGATTCAGGCAAGTTTTATTAACCCCATCATTCAACTTGACACCTCTAGAGCAAAGGCTTTAAGTCCTATCTACAAAAAGCCATTTGGAAAAATTCCTTTTTGGACTTGTGTTGGTGGTGAGGAGTCTAATGAGTTCCATCGTCAAAGCCAATTGCTCACCCAACATTGGATTGAATCATTTCAGGGGAGTGTGAATATGCCTCACTGTAATCATTTCAATATAATGGATGAGCTTGCCAATCATGAATCAGCAATACATCAAGCAGTGCTTAAGATGATTGGTATTGCTTAAGAATATTATTCTTTTTCAATTCCAGCCTTACGCATGACCTCTCCGATAATCGGGGATTCTGCCCTAGACTTTTCAAACACGACTTCAGGTTTGCTATAGAGGGGCGTTACACCTAATTTTTCAAAAGCATCTTTAATTTCAGAGGTCAGCACTATTTTTGACCACTCTTGATTGATTCTATTGACTACTTCAATAGACACTCCCTTTGGTACTGCGAGAGCCCACCAAACACTTGCTTCAAATCCAGGATAGCCTTGCTCAGCCATTGTGGGAACATCTGGAAGAGTGCTTGACCTTTGCAAAGAAGTCACTGCTAAAGCTCTCAATTTATTACTTTTAATAAATGGTACTGCAGGAGCCATATCAGAAAAAACCATTTGAATTTGACCAGCCACGGCATCTGCTAC
>DAIQPR010000146.1:0-1987 GCA_036787315.1 Polynucleobacter sp.
TCAGTTCATTTTTGAGCCCTTTTGTTTTATTTATTTTTTATTTCTCGATATTATTCGCAGCAGGAAAATCACGGGAATACACAGGATTAGCTAAGAAGTCAGAACTTTTATATTTCCAGAACTGCGTTACACCTGGATAAGTTTTAATGATTGCATTCGTTAACTTACCATTAATTCTCTCAACTTTACGTATATATATATCCATTACAGGATTACCTAGTGCATCAAGAGTGATCTTGCCACGAGGATCATTATTAACTTGAACATTTCTTAAAGCATTCATGAAAGACTTTTTATCTTCAATGTTTGCTTTGTTATCTTTTAATGCTTGTTCAAGCATTAACATTGCACCATAAGCACCAACAGAATAGTAACCAGGAGCTTGTTTAAACTCAGTCAACATGCCTTGATTAAATTTAGCATTATTAGGATTATTAATTGTCTGAGCATACCAACCCGGGGATATAACACCTAAAGCCTCATCTCCCATAGAACCCAATATGCCTTCATCTACAGCAGTCATATTGCCTAGGACAGGAATCTTACCTTGCATCCCATACTCTTTGTACTGTCTCAAAAACTTAACACCGTTACTGCCAGCATAAGCAATATAAATAGCATCAACATTAGACTTAATCTGACTAATATAAGCCCCATAATCAGCTGTGTTCAGAGGTGACCATAATTTTTGAACTACCTTACCACCATTTTCTTCAAATGTTCTTTGAAATCCAGCAACGTTTTCATGACCAAATGCAAAATCATCACCCAACACTGCAATACGTTTGTATTTAAGTTCTTTAGCAACGTATTCACCAAATGGATGGTTAGGCTGTGCTGAACTACCTACCGCTCTCACAAACCATGGATTTGGTTTACGCTGAGTAAGATCTTCTGCACCAGCTGAAGGCGATATGGTTGGGATTTCAGCTTTACGAATATAGTCATCAACTGCCAATGCCTCAAAGGCTGCTAAAGGTCCAATAACAACATTAACTTTATCCTTCTCTACTAACTCTTGAATCTTCGTCTTTGTGATAGCTGGCTGACCACCAGTGTCAGCAACAAACAACTCTACCTTACGGCCTGCTATGACATTGTTATGCTCTTTTAAGAAAAGCTTTAATCCATCTTCCATCTGAATACCTCCAGCAGCCAGCGCTCCAGATTTAATAGTTAAGAACCCAACACGAACAGGATCATTAGGACCAGCATTGACATGAGAGAAGGAAAAAATGAATAAGAAAAAACTTAAAAATTTATAAATAAAAGCGTTTCTGAACACCATGAAAATCCCCTTAGTTTTAATTATTTATAGATTGAATATGCTATATTACAACGAGTTAATTTATTATGCCTTAGTTAAAAATTTTAATTAATTTTTCAATATTCCGAGACAAATTTTATGCCTACTTTTATTCCAAAAATAGTAACAATTAATAACAAAAATCTTAGTTTTAAAACAGCAGGCAGTGGGCAACCCATCATACTTTTTCACTCTTTATTAGCTGATCAATCTAGCTGGGATTTAATCACACCAACTCTTGTAACTTCTCACCAAGTCTTCCAACTAAGTTTGCCAGGATTCGATGAATCTGATTTTGTGGGTGGCTCTCTCAATCAAATATCAGATCAAATTGCTTTGGCAATTGAGTCCCTACAACTTGCGCAAAAACCAATATTTATAGGTAATGGATACGGTGGTTTTGTAGCTTTGAACACGGCTATTAAATATCCTAATTTGCCAGCAAAACTCGTTCTTGCAGATTGTGGAGCTTGCTTTACTGAGCCAGGAAGAGCTGCCTTCCGTGGAATGTCTGAAAATGCAAAAAATAAAGGTCTAACTGCTATCGCTGATGTAGCAATGCGCAGACTTTTTGCACCTTCCTATCAAGAACAACACCCACAATTAATTACAGAACGTAAAGAAAGATTTTTAAAAATAAATTTAGAAACATTTCATGGTGCCTGTGAAGCTCTCTCAACA
>DAIQPR010000146.1:1997-6352 GCA_036787315.1 Polynucleobacter sp.
CAATGGATCTAAGACCACAAGTGAAAGATTTAAATATTCCTTCCTTAGTTGTCGTAGGAGAATTTGATGAAGCAACTCCAGTGCCAATGTCCGAAGAACTTGCAAGATTATTAC
The DNA here is from genome assembly GCA_036787315.1 of Polynucleobacter sp. Classification (GTDB taxonomy): domain Bacteria; phylum Pseudomonadota; class Gammaproteobacteria; order Burkholderiales; family Burkholderiaceae; genus Polynucleobacter. Next base: position 2,112 of record DAIQPR010000146.1, read on the forward strand.
CAAATGCTGAACTAAAAATTTTGCCAGGCTTAGCTCACGTACCTCAATTGCAAGACCCACAAGCATTTTTAAATGCTATCCACCCATTTATCTAACTCAATAGGAAGTTTATGGTTAACTCAAAAAAAAATAACACAGTTCGTGTTCCAGTAAATAGAATTTCTTCATCTAAATCAGATCAAGCAGTAGAAAAACCTACTGTTGGTTTTATTGGTCTGGGCATTATGGGATCAGCAATGTCAAAAAACCTCCATCAGGCAGGTTTTCATGTTTATGGTTTTGACCCAAGCCCAAAACAGCAAAAACTGATGAAAAAAGAAGGTATCGATATCCAAAATACAGTTTCAGATGTCGCTTCTAAGGCAAACCAAATATTATTATCACTTCCATCAGTACCAGCGCTAATGAGTGTGGTTGCTGATATTGCTAAATCTGCAAAAAAAGGAACTATCGTTGCCGAATTAGGAACTTTGCCAATTGATTCTAAAGAAGCGGCAAGAGATATCTTAGCTAAAGCTGGCATGATTCTTTTGGATTGTCCTTTGTCTGGAACCGGCGCTCAAGCTAAAACAAGAGACCTAGTAGTGTATGCAAGTGGCGACAAAAAAGCGATTCAAAAAATGGGTCCAGTTTTTGAAGGCTTTGCGCGTGCAATGTATAACATCGGTGATTTTGGACAAGGCATGAAAATGAAGCTTGTGGCAAATCACTTAGTCGCTATCCATAATGTTGCCTCTGCTGAAGCGATCCTTCTTGGTGTTGAAATGGGGCTTGATGCTAATCAAATAGTTGAAGTTATCGGAAATAGTGCTGGTAGCTCAAGAATGTTCCAAGTTCGTGGTCCATCCATGGCAAACCGAACATGGAGTGAAGCAACGATGAAAATAGATGTATGGAATAAGGATATGCATCTCATTGGCGGCGCAATAGAATCTTATGCAGTTCCCGCTCCAGTCTTTGCTTCATGTATCCCAGTCTATAACGCTGCAAATGCGATGGGTCATGCGAAAGATGATACCGCTGTAGTTTATAAAGTCCTAGAGAATTGGTCTGCTAGCGGTACTAAAAAACAAAGTAGCAAAAAAAAGAGTAAATCCAAAAAATAATTAAGCAAGCTTTCTGTAAAACTCAATGACGTGCTGATCAGTCCGCACGTCATTATTTTTTAAAGGTTGCAAAAGATCTATCCCTTCTAAAGTTATACACCGACTTAAAGCAACATAGAGTTGTCCCGGAGCAAAGCTTCCACCAGTTAAATCAACTTTAACGTTTTCTAATGTCTTACCCTGACTTTTATGAATGGTTACAGCCCATGCCAACATCAAGGGAAATTGCTCAAACTTGCCATTCACAACAGGTTTTATCTGTTGTTCTTTTTCGTCAAACTCATATTGATAAGACTCCCAAGCAAAAATAGGAACCTCAACCCAATGACGGGTATTTCCAGCATTTTTTTGTGAATCTAGTTCGACCCTAATTGTGTCCGTATCAAACTGAACAACTTTTCCTAAAGAGCCATTCATCCACCGTCTTGGAATATTTCGATCATTGGCTGTAAACATTACTCTGGCACCTAACTTTAAAGTTAGATCCATTGGTGAAGGTAAATTACGATCATCAACACTAAACTTACCATCAACACGACCTTTAAAAATTTTAGTCTCTGTATTTAATAATCGCATTGCTTCAGAATTAATTCTGTCGGCTCGTTGATTAGTTGTGGTTAGCGTTATCGCCTCTGAGTCGCTGGCAATATTAGGCCTATAACAAGCTTCATTAATTGATTGAATAGCATTTTGTGTATTTTGATTCATACGAACTTGGTTCAATAAATTCGTGAAATATTCATCTTTTTGACGAAAGATTTTCTTTAATTCAACATAGGTAATTTCATTCCTATCCAAAGCCTTAGCGTTAAAGAAATAAGCAGCATCATAGCCACGATCTCTTAATACCTCCATCTCTTCAGAGCGAACTACAGGTGGTAGTTGAAATAAATCGCCTACAAATATAACTTGAACACCACCAAAAGGTCGACCCTCTCTTGGACCATTGACCCTTAAAAACATATCAATAGCATCGACCATATCTGCCCGAACCATTGAAATTTCATCGATAATCAAAACACCTAACTTGTTATATAGACGTCGATCTTTTAACTTTTTAATATCCGTCTCAGGAAATATAAGTCTTGGTGGAAATCTAAAGAAAGAGTGGATCGTTACGCCCCTTACTTGCAGAGCCGCAACACCCGTAGGAGCTACCACAACAACTTGCTCAGTGAGCTGCGAGCGTAAGTAATTAACTAGGGTTGTTTTCCCTGTTCCAGCACGACCACTGATAAAAATGTATGAATCACCTCTAGAGATTGCCTTCAGAACTAATTCATATTCAGGTGTGATCTCAATCAACTTAAGTCGTCACTCTCAATATCATTTGAAGACTCATTAGCGATTTGACGAAGAGTTTCAACGAAAACTTCAGCAGGCTGCCCTCCCTGCACTAAATATTTTCCTTCAATGATGACGGACGGAACAGCATTAATTCCAATCGTTCTGTAATAGGCTAAAGCTTCACGAACTTCACTAGCGTATTTATCAGACTCAAGAATTTTTCTGGCCTCAACAACGTTAATACCAGCTCTTTTAACAGCTCCCAATAAAACTTCAGGATCATCTAAATCTTCCAACAATCTAAAGTAAGAAATAAGTAATTCTCTCTTAAGAAGGTATTGCGCCGCTAAACTTACTTCTGTCATAGCCCAATGAAGAAGACGATGACACTCAAAGGTGTTATAGACTCGTGGCCTTACTTTTTCACTGAATGGAAATCCAGCCGCAGCAGCTCGAAGTAAAATTTGCTCTTGGTTTTTTTGAATAGTCTCTTTTGAAGAACCATATTTCTGCATCAAATGCTCCATGGTATCTTGACCACCTTTAGGCATACTTGCATTTAATTCAAAAGGATGAAATTGAAGCTCAACTTGTATTTCGTCTTTTAATTGATCAAGAGCTTGCTCAAGCGAGCCTAAACCAATTGCACACCATGGACACGCAACGTCGGAAACAAAATCAATGCGAATATTTTTCATTTATGTATTAATTATTAAAAGTAGCAATTGCAGTATATAGGGGATATTCTAAATTGATTACTATGATACAGAATCTGTACAATCTTACCCAAGGGAGAAAAGTACATGTCAGAGAATCAATCCTTACCCAATAAGCTAATTTGGCAAGAGCAAGGCTCTAGTAGAATCCCATTTTGGGCCTATACAAATCCAGAAATCTACCAACAAGAATTAGACCGCATTTTTTATAAAAATCATTGGTCTTATGTTGGCTTAGAAGCGGAAATTCCTAATCCTGGAGACTTTAAAAGAACCGTCATTGGAGAGAGATCTGTCGTTGTTTCTCGTGACAATGAAGGTAAGATCCATGTTTTTGAAAACGTTTGTGCTCACCGAGGCATGCAGTTCTGCAGAGAACGACATGGCAATAAAAAAGAATTCGTTTGCCCCTACCACCAATGGAATTACAACTTAAAGGGTGATCTACAAGGCGTACCATTTCGTAGAGGTGTCAAAAAAAATGGCGAAGTTCAAGGCGGAATGCCAAGCGACTTTAACCCCAAAGATCATAGTCTTTTCCAGTTAAGAGTTGCAACTCGCGGAGGAGTTATATTTGCATCCTTTGATCACAATGTCGAATCCTTAGAAGATTACCTAGGTCCAGAAATCCTCCCCTACTTTGATCGACTTTTTGATGGTAGAAAATTAACGATTCTTGGATATAACCGACAAAGAATTCCTGGAAACTGGAAATTAATGCAGGAAAATATTAAAGATCCTTATCATCCTGGTTTACTACATACCTGGTTCATTACATATGGATTATGGCGTGCTGATAATGAATCTAAACTGCGAATGGATGAGCACTATCGTCATGCTGCAATGATTTCAACAAGAGGAAATGCTGGTGTTAAATCAACTGAAGTTACCTCTGGAGTCACTAGTTTTAAAGACACAATGGAAATCAACGATAAGCGTTTAATTGATATTGTTCAAGAAGATTGGTGGAAAGGTCCAACTGCAGTTATGTTGACCATTTTCCCTTCAGTTATTTTTCAACAACAAGTAAACAGCGTTTCTACAAGACATATTCAACCAAACGGTAATGGCTCTTTTGACTTTGTTTGGACACATTTTGGATTTGAAGAAGATACTCCTGAAATGACTGAAA
>DAIQPR010000147.1:0-6305 GCA_036787315.1 Polynucleobacter sp.
GTCCTTTTTTATTTTTAACAACTCTTTGAGTTGGACTAGTTAATTTTTTAGCGCCATCTTTTTTTGCTGCTGTCGCTGATACTTTTTTGCTAGCTGCTTTAGCAACAGCTTTTCCAGCGAGCATTTGTGGTGATTCGTATGATCCGTGTTGATGACTTGGGTCGGAGCAGGATGCTGAACAGGTATAAAACATATAAACCTCTTAAAAGTAGTTGAAATAGATTAAATAAAAGAGCTTCTAAAAAACGCCTAGATGCTTAGTTGCTAATTCTGGATTTGCTTGAACTTCTGCGGCTGTTCCTTGGTAGGCAATCCGGCCTGTATTAAGGATAACGATATCATCAGCAACTGACATTGCAAGTTGGAAATTTTGTTCTACTAGGATGATGGCGAGACCTTCATTTTTAATTTCTTTAATCCCTCTAGCTACTTCTGCCACGATGAGAGGTGCCAAACCTTCTGAAGGTTCGTCTAGAAGTAACACATCTGGATTACCCATTAAAGCTCGACCAATGGCTAACATTTGTTGTTCTCCACCAGAAAGTGTTCCTGCTTTTTGTTTAGAGCGATCTTTTAATTGAGGAAACAACTCATAAACTCTAGATATATTCCAAGGTTTTTGGATATCTCTTGATTGAGCTGCAACCTTTAAATTTTCTTCGACGGATAAGCTTGGAAAAATTCTTCTTCCTTGAGGCACTAAACGAATACCGGCACGCGCAATTGTTTCAGGCTTTTGTCTAGCAACTGATTTCCCAAATAAGCTTATTTCCCCAGTTTTTGCAGTAACTAAACCTGCGATGGTCATCATGGTAGTTGACTTACCAGCACCGTTTCTACCTAAAAGAGCAAGCAGGGAAGATCTTTTGAGAGACATTGATACATCATGTAAAACATGACTATCACCATAATAAGAATTAATCTTATCGATTACTAATGCATCAGTGGCCAAGATAGACCTCCTGTGTTTTTGGATCATTAACGACTGCGTCACGATCACCGTCAACGATCACTTTTCCGTATTGTAAGACTAATATTTTTTCTGCAAATGCAAGTGCCATATCCATATCGTGTTCAATCATTACTATTGCAACATCTTTAGAGATCTTATTGATCAGTTCAGAGACCATTACACGCTCATCTTGAGATAATCCAGCGAGAGGCTCATCTAAGAGCAATAATTTAGGCTTTTGGGCAAGAGCTAAAGCAATTTCAACTCTACGTTGTTCTCCATAGGAAATTTCAGAAACATGGCGATGAGCTTGCTGCTTTAGACCAACGCTATCTAGGAATTCTATAGCTTGATCATAGAGAGAGTCTTGAGGTCCTAGGGGATTGAAGATATTTTTTTTACGACCATCAATACCTAGTAAAGATAAAACCACATTATGTGCAAGCGTATCTTTTTTAAATAGGGTAATAATTTGATATGTTCTACTCATACCCATGTGTGCTCTTGCATGGACAGGTAATGGAATAACTTCTTTCCCAAAAATACTTACTGAACCTGAGTCGGGTTTTAAATCACCAGTAATTTGAGCAAACAGGGTAGTTTTTCCTGCACCATTAGGTCCAATTATTAAACGACGTTCTCCTGGAGCAACTTGCAAATTAACGCTTTGCGTAACGGCGATACCACCAAAGCTCTTTTTTAAATCTTTAACTTCTAAAGCCAAGGTCATGGTTTCTTACCTCCAAACCAACGGTTTTTTAATTGTTTAAAGCCTGGCGCCATGCCTGCAGGCATAAAAATCACGATGAACACAAAAATAATACCTAGAAGCATGTTCCATCTCTCCACAAATCCTGAAACATAGTTTTTAAGGAGAACAATAAGAATGGAGCCAAGAATAGGACCCGCTAATGTTCCAGCGCCTCCAGCGATAACACACAATAGACCTTCGGCTGAAGAGGTAATTGAGATGACGCTTGGATGAATATATTTATTGAGATAGACGTACAAAAGACCCGAAACAGCTCCAAAGAAGCTAGCCATAATAAATGTAACCCACCTGATCATCCAAACGTTATAGCCTAGGGCACTCATTCTTTTTTCTTGATCTCGCGTACCTTTGAGACTTGTACCAAATGGAGAATTGACGATGCGCGCAATGAAGAAAAGTGAAATAACTGTAACAATCAAACAAAACCAATAAAAATTAGTAGAGTTTTCTAAATTGATACCAAATGGGCTAGGGCGTGTTAAGCCAGAAATACCGTTATCACCGTTGGTAAGCGCAACCCAACGATAGCCTATGCCCCAAATAATTTGAGATAGAGCCAGGGTTAGCATCAGGAAGCTTAGGCCTGATGCTCTAAGCGAAATCCAGCCAAAGATTGCTCCAATAAAAGTTGTAAACATGAGGGCAATTACAGCTGTGTAATCATGACTCATACCATATTTTTGAAATAACCAAGCTGAGGTATATGCAGCTAGTCCGAGGTATGTAGCATGACCGAGAGAGGTTAGACCACCGTATCCAACTAGTAAATTTAAGCTGGCTGCAAAGATGACTGCCACCATTATTTGGCTTCCAAGATTTACATAATACTCGCCAAAAAATAAAGGTAAGACGACTAGTATTGCCACTAGCACGATGTGGAAAAATGAATTCTTCATCATGTACGTATCGTTCCAAAAAGACCTGATGGACGAAATGCAATTACGAACACCATTGGTAAAAATAAAATGACATATGCAAGGTCAGGAACCAAAGCGATGCCGAATGTGTAAATGAAGCCAATAATAAAGCTGGCTACAAAGGTGCCGATTAAGCTACCAACCCCACCTAAAATAACAACAATTAATGCTAGTGGGAGCATATCGGCATCAAGCCCAGGGTATGCATTTAACATTGGACCTCCAACAGTGCCTCCGAGACCGGCTAATAAAGCACCTAAGCTAAATACGATAGTAAATAGTTGAGAAGCTGGTATTCCTACAGCTCTTGCCATTTGCATATCATCAACACCTGCTCTAATCATTGCGCCTAGGCGAGTTCTTTCCATCAATAGATAGAGTAAAACAGCGCTGATCATGGAAATACCCAAAACAACTAAACGATAAGTAGGGAAACTAAAGCCAAAAAGTTGCAGAGGAGCTCTGAGCATTTCTGGGGCATTGATTGGAATTGGATCACCACCCCAAATCATCAGACATGCATCGGCAGCGATGAATGAAAGTCCTAAAGTAGCAAGTACTTGACCTTGAGAGTTACCTGAAAGGCTTCTTAAAATGAGGCGTTCAATGATGGCTCCAAGAAGACCAACAAATGCCATTGCAACGATAGCCGCAACGACAAGATTGTAACCACCTCTTAAAACAGAGGCAGCTATGTAAGCACCAATCATAAAAAGTGATCCGTGCGTTAAATTTGCGATACGCATAAGTCCAAATATCAATGCAAAACCGGAGGACAACATAAAAAGAAGCCCTCCGAGTGCAAGACTATTCAGGGTTTGAATGACCCAAAATTGCATAAAATTTAATCTTCTATTAAGTTACTCGAGATTTCTAGCTGGTGGCCAATCTTTTGAATAAACTGGGTTTGCTAAGAATGCTTTAGGATCGTATTTCCAGAACTGGCTCACATTGGTATATGTTTTTGTAACCACGTTCACTAAACGACCTTCTTTGCGCTCGACTTTTCTGATGTATACATCACCAACAACGTTTCCATAACTATCAAAAGTTACAGGACCTCTTGCAGTAGGTACATTGGTCTTTTTAAGAGCAGCTATTAATGCATCTTTATTACCAGCGTTACCGTTAATAGATCTAATAGCTGCATCTAAGACGGCAGCATTAGTATAAGTAGCAGCAGCGTAGAAGCCAGGATCATAGCCTTGAGCTTTTCTGAACGCTGGAGCGAATTTGTTATTAATTGGATTGTTGAGTTCTGCAGAATACCAGCAAGCAGTTTCAATGCCTAAAGCCTCATCGCCCATATTTTTGAGAACTGCTTCATCGAGTGCAGTCATACCACCAACAATAGCGATCTTGCCTTTTAAGCCATATTCATTCATTTGGCGAATGAAACGGAAACCATTTGAGCCAGCAAAGCCTAGGAAGATTGCATCAGCATTCGTTTTAAGTTGAGCTAAGTAGCTACCATAATCAGGAACTGTTAGAGGGGAGAACAAACGTTGGACAATTTTTCCACCGTTTTCTTCAAAGACGCGTTGGAATCCTGCGCACATCTCATGACCATAAGCGATATCGTCGGCAGCTACGACCATTCTCTTATATTTTTTAATATTTGCGCAGTAGTCAGCCATTGGGTGAGCACTTTGTGACGAAGTTGAAGTTGCTCTTACAAACCAAGGATTGGCTTTACGCTGAGTCATATCTTCAGCAGCAGCTACAGAAAGTGTAGGGATTTTATTATCACGGATATAGTCATCAACTGCCAAAGCTTCAAATGCTGCGAGTGGACCCATCACTACGTGAACTTTATTTCTTTCATTTAGTTCAGAGATCTTAGTTTTAGCATTTGCAGGAACGCCACCAGTATCAGCGACAGTAAGTTCAACTTTACGACCGCCAATCATATTGCCATTTTCTGCGAGCCATTGTTTTAAGCCAAGCTCCATATCAATACCGCCGGATGCTAAGGGACCTGTTTTTACGGTAAGTAATCCAATGCGAACAGGCTCGTTATTTTGAGCAAAGATACTTGGAACAGCAAGTCCCAGACCTGCAGCAGCAGAACCTTGTATGAAAGAGCGGCGATCAATCGTCATAAAATCTCCATGGTTAAAATTAAGTTTTCACTATTCTAAATGATTATTTGATCATTTAGCGATTCGAGGTTATCTACACATATTTTCAAATATATAATTTGCTTCAAAAGAGAGGTTAATCTAATATTCACCCATAAAATATAAGGGTTATTACTTAGTTATAGAATAAACATTGAGTAATGTATATATTTTTTTACACGTTTTTTTTGATAAGCTTTTTAACTTAGGTCTGAAACTTTAATTTTTAGTGATTATTTGATCATTATTATTTATTATTGTTCCAGCTTATTTATAATTAATTACTAATAAATTTATCTTACGGAGACGGGTATGAAAATTGGACTGTTAGGCACTGGAAAAATGGGAAGTGCCATGGTTGAGCGATTAATTAATTGTGGTCACGAATTAATCATCTGGAATCGATCAATAGAAAAGGCTCAAGCACTGGTTTCTAAAGGTGCAAAAGTAGCTTCAAATCCAGCAAATGTAGTCGATCAAGTTGAGATTGTTATTTCAATCTTGACGGATGCCAACGCTATAGATTCTTGCTATAGAGGAACTGATGGTGTTCTATCAACGAATGTAACTGGTAAGTTATTTATTGAAATGAGCACTGTTCGACCAGTAACAGCTATTCAAATTGCTAAAGATGTAGCTGCAAAAGGCGGAGCTGTTGTGGATTGTCCTGTAGGTGGGACCGTTGGTCCTGCTAGGGATGGAAAATTGCTTGGACTAGTCGGAGGAGAGGATAAAGATGTTGAAAGGGCTAGGCCAATTCTTGAGCAGTTATGTCGCAGGGTTGAACATGTCGGCCCCAATGGTTCTGGCGTTCGTCTCAAGTTAACTGTTAATTTGCCATTATTGGTTTTTTGGCAATCATTTAGTGAAGCTCTTTCTTTATCCTCACAACTTAATATTTCTCCAGAGCGTTTGATCGATATTTTGTCTGATACCTCTGGCGCACCTAATATGATGAAGGCTAGGACTCCAGCATTAGTTTCTACACTTAAAGGGGAACCGCAACCACCTGCTGCATTTACCCTAGACAATATTCGCAAAGACCTTCGCACAATGATTGAAGAAGCTCAATCAAATGGTTGGGACTTGCCAGTTACTCAAGCTGCCTTGAGTGCACTCGATAAGACCTCTGAAGCTGGTTTGGGTGATGTTGATGGAACTTCAGTTCCAGCTTGGTTTATCAAGACGCATTGTAAATAAACACTTTTAAATATAGAGCTATGTCAAATATTCAATTTAAACTCAACGGGAAAGCAGTTCAAACAGACTCGCCAGAAAACACTCCATTACTTTATGTAATCCGTAATGAGCTTGATCATCAAGGAACACGATTTGGGTGTGGGACTGGAAACTGTGGTGCGTGCACTGTAATTATTGATCAACAAGCTGTTCAATCTTGTGATATCAAGTTATGGGCGAGTGCTGAAAAAGAGGTATTAACAGCGGAAGGTTTAGCTTTTGATGCAATAGGCCAGATCGTTCAAAAAGCATTTATAGATGAACAGGCGGCTCAATGTGGCTATTGTATTAATGGGATTCTAATG
>DAIQPR010000148.1:0-6241 GCA_036787315.1 Polynucleobacter sp.
CTGTGCAACCTGGGGTTGCATCTTTTGGATAAAAATATAGAACTAGATTTTTTCCAAGACATGAAGAAGGACTAAATGTCAGGCCAGAAGTTGCTGGAATTGTACATTCAGGAATTGCATCACCAATTTTTAAAACCATTTTTTTCTTCTCCTTATGTGATTAATATAAGTAATAGGTACATCATTGTATGACTTTTTTTTAATGCTTATGAATGCGGCATCATCATTAGTTCGCCACTTCTATTTGCAATGCTATCAAAGTATAAAGGCAGGGTAATGAGATGTCGGGTTTGGCCTGTAGCATGCCACGAGGAGTGTAATGCATTAAGGTCAATACAATCATGGCCTTGGGAGATCCATCCCTCAATCAATTGCTCGAAATAGGGTAATAGTTTTTGTCCTTCTAGTTCTGCATGAAGGGTAAAAACTTGATCATTTGGGTTAGCCTTAGTAAGACTTAATATATGGTTTACTGCATCATTAGCATCCATATTATTTACACCTAAGAGCTCATCAAAAGTAGGTAGAGTTGTAGGATATTGAATATGCCGTGAGGGACCATCTTTGAGAGAGACCCTATAAGGAACGAGATTAAGTTGTGCTCGTCCATCAGAGGCATATGGCATATTCCACTCATCCAGCTTTTCTAAAGCCGTTTGATTCATTTGCCAGCCTGCTGCGCCGTGAGTTTGGGGTGCACGACCAAAAATGTCCACAAAACGATTAAATGATTGGTCCATCTGCGTTATTGTCCAATCATCATTTGCATAGCGTACTTTGTCATGCCAAGTGATGTGGTCCCAGGTATGGATGCCAACTTCAAAGCCATCTTTACTCACATTTTGCATTGCATCTTTGGCTTTGATGCCAATATCTGGGCCTGGTAATAGAACGCCATAGCTTAATGTTTTAAGTCCGTAATGTTCAACTACTGATGTTCTGGAAACTTTTTTAAAAAAACCTGGTCGAAAAATTCTTTTTAATGCCCAGCCAGTGTGATCAGGTCCCAGACTAAATAAAAAAGTAGCACGAACGCCAAGTTTATTTAAGCAGTTTTGTAAACGAGGAACTCCTTCAAGAGTGCCTCGTAGAGTATCTACATCTATTTTTAGGGCAATACTTCCCACAATTAGTGATCAACTAATTTTCGAGCTTTTACAACATCATAGCGATAAGCTTCGAAGATATTTTCTAGTGCCTTAGCCATTGGAGTTGTTGGCTTCCAGCCAAGTTCTTGCATTGTGTTCTCAATTTTTGGCACACGATTTTGTACATCTTGATAACCATTGCCATAATATTGCGCAGAAGTTGTTTCTTGAATAACAACTTGTTTTGCAGATTGTTGGTACTCAGGAATACGATTCGCTATTTCCATCATCATATTCGCTAATTCTTTAACAGAGTGATTGTTTAATGGATTACCAATGTTATAAATTTTCCCATTGGCAATATCATTTTTGTTTTCAATAATCAATTGCAAAGCATCGATACCATCATCTATATATGTAAAGGCTCTTTTTTGAGCTCCCCCATCAACGAGATTGATGGGTTCACCTCGAGCGATATGTCCAAGAAACTGTGTCACGACTCTTGAGGAACCTTCTTTAGATGTATAAATACTATCAAGTCCAGGACCGATCCAATTGAAGGGTCTGAAAAGAGTAAAACGTAATCCTTCCATTCCATAACCCCAAATAACGCGATCCATCAATTGTTTTGCACAGGCATAAATCCAGCGTGGTTTATTGATGGGGCCATAAACTAAGTGAGAAGTTGCAGGATCGAATTCAGCATCAGGACTCATTCCATACACTTCAGAAGTTGATGGGAAAACAAGATGTTTACCGTATTTATGAGCAGACCTGACAATTGGTAAATTTGCCTCAAAGTCCAATTCGAATACTTTAAGAGGTTCTTTAACATACGTTGCAGGGGTAGCAATCGCAACTAGGGGCAAAATCACATCACACTTACGGATATGGTATTCAACCCATTCTTTATTGATGGTGATATCTCCCTCAAAGAAATGCATTCTTGGGTGATTTGCAAGTTCTCCAAGGCGGTCATTATGCATATCCATACCATAAACATCCCAATCGGTCGTTTCTAAGATACGTTTTGACAGATGATGTCCGATAAAGCCATTTACGCCAAGAATTAAGATTTTTTTGCTCATGAATGTATTCCGTATAAATGAAGGTTCTATTTTATTCTTTTGTGGCTTGAAGTAGGATTTGTTGAAGATTGGGAGGTGTGATCTCAACGCCTTCACAAAGAAGTTCGTTAATCAATATAGCCCTACCATCCCCACAAAAACCATAGATTCGTCCATCAATCACCTGTAGCCCAAGTAATTGATTATTTTGGCGAAATGGTGGGCTGGCAAGCATTGCTTTTGACAAAATATATTGCTTGCCAGCGATTTCTGTAAAGGCCCCTGGATAGGGTGGTGCTACAGCGCGGTAGAGGTTATATACTTCAATTGCGTTTTTCTGCCAATCTACTCTTCCATCTTCAGGTTTTCGTCCACCAAAGTAACTTCCTTCTTGAAGGCGGTTAGGTCTTCTTGGAAATTCCCCCTTTAATAAATCCGGAATAACTTCTAAAAGGGTGATTTTGGCAATATCAGCAACTTTTTGAAATACTACAAAAGCTGTTTCATCCGGGAGTATAGGCACACTTTTTTGGTTAACAATATCACCAGCATCAGGTTTTTTTTCCATGATGTGCAGAGTTGCACCTGTTTTTGTTTCACCATGAAGGACGGCCCAATTAATTGGAACTCTCCCGCGATATTTAGGTAGTAAAGAACCATGCATATTTAAAGAAGCAGTCTTTGCTATTTGCAAAATATGCTCAGGAATCATGTTTCGGTAATAAAACGAAAATATGTAATCAGGTTCAATTTTTTTAAAAGTCTCAATGATCTCTTGATTGGATAGATCTAATGGTGTGATGAATTTAATTTTCCGATCTAAGCAAAGATCACGCACTGATTTAAACCAAATATTTTCATTAACGGAGTCTTCATGGGTAATGACAAGCGGAATTTCAAAACCATTATCGAGTAAAGCCGATAGGCATTCCACACCAACCGTGTGGTAGGCAAATACAATTGCCTTATTGTTGAGCATCCTGTTCCAATACTCCCATTACTACATAACGGGGACGTTTACGAACTTGTTGATAAATGCGGCCCACATATTCTCCGAGTAGTCCAAGTCCAAAAAGGATGACACCTAATAAAAAGAAATTAAGAGCAAATAATGTAAATACCCCTTCAACTTCAGCTCCAACAATGAAGCGTCGAACCATCAAAAAGATAAATAGAGCTGCTGAGCCAATGGAGAGAAGAAGACCTATTAATGAGAAAGCTTGTAAAGGTAATATTGAGAAACCGGTAACTAAGTCAAAATTTAATCTAATTAATTGATATAAAGAATATTTAGACTCTCCAGCAAAGCGTTCTTCATGATTAATTTCTATTTCGATGGGATTACTTGAGTATGTGAATCCCAAAGCAGGGATAAAGGTATTAATTTCCTTGCTTTTCTTCATTAAATTTACAATCCGACGACTATAGCCGCGCATCATGCAACCTTGGTCAGTCATAGTAATTTTAGTGATACGATCGCGCAGATGATTCATTGCTTTTGAGGCATAACGACGAAAGCGAGAGTCTTTTCTAGCAACGCGGATAGTGCCAACATAGTCGTGACCGTCAAGCATATGCTTCACGATTTTATGGATTTCTTCGGGAGGATTTTGTAAGTCAGCATCTAAAGTAATGATCAGATCGCCTTTGCAATAACTAAAGCCAGCCATGATAGCCATGTGTTGACCAAAATTACCGTTAAATAGAACAACGCGAGTAGTATCAGGACGTTTTTCAAATTGCTCAGATAATTTAACAGCTGATCTATCTTTACTACCATCATTGATAAAAATAACTTCATAACGAACTTCAAGATTTGTTACTAGTTGATCAAGAGCTGGGTATAGACGTGTAAAAAGCTCATCTAAGCCCTCTTCTTCGTTGTAAACCGGAATAACAATTGAAACCAATGGGTTTGGTGGAACTTCCGCACCCATGAGTTGTATTGATTCTTGTAATGTTGTCATGACTTGATTTTATGTCTTATTTATTTAAATTCGAATACATTAAATATAATGGAGCGAAGTTTGTAAAGCATCAACGACACGTTCAACGTCTGATGTGGTCATCAAAGGGAAAAGTGGCAAAGTCAGGATTGCGGTACTTATTTTTGCTGCAATTGGAGTTTTTGATGCACTGTAACCAAGATTTTTATACAACTTGAAATCACTAATGAGGGGGTAGTGAACACCGGTTCCAATTTGCATATCCTTTAATTGTTGCATGATCTGAGAACGATTGATTCCCGATTTTTGGAGTCGATCAATTGGTAGAACGACTTGAAACATATGCCAATTCGAGTTATTAAAATCTTTTATAGGTAGTTCTAAACCTTTTTCAATAAGAGAACTTTTTTTGAAGCAGTCAAAATAATGCTGAGCCAATTGCTTTCTTTTTTCGATAAATTCTGGCAAACGTTTAAATTGATGAATACCTATAACTGCATTTACATCAGTTAAATTAAATTTTCCTCCAAGCACGTCAACTTCCATGCCGTCTAGTCCAGATCTTGTAACTCCTTGGATCCTTAATTTTTGAGCTAAGAGGGCTTCTGCCTCATTGCTCATCACTAGACATCCGCCTTCAATCGTTGTTAAATTTTTATTAGCTTGAAAACTAAAGCTTACAAGGTCAGAGGGGAGCTTTTGATGACATCCAATATGCTCGCCTGACCAAGATGAACCTAAGGCTTGAGCTGCGTCTTCAATCACTCTTAGTTGATACTTATTTGCAATTTGATATAAACGATGAATGTCGACTGGTAAGCCAGACAAATAAACTGGCATGATAGCTTTTGTTGCAGGCGTAATTGCCGCTTCAATCAGATCCAGATTTATATTTCTGGTGATGGGATCGACATCAACAAATACAGGTCTAGCACCCACAGCCAAAATAACATTGGAAGTAGATACCCAAGATATTGGTGTTGTAATCACTTCGTCACCAGGGCCAACATTGGCAATCTTTAGAGCAACTTCCATCGTGGCAGTGCCATTTGCAAAACAACGTACAGGTCTACCACCAAAAAACTCAGAGAGTGTTTTTTCAAATTCTAGGCATTTTGGCCCAGTTGTAATCCATGAAGAACGTAAAACTTCACCCACTGCCGCAATGGTTTCTTCATCAATGGTTGGTTTTGTAAAGGGCAGAAATGGGTAGTTTGAATGATTCATAAATAAGCTAATTAAGATCTGGCAAGGATGTAAACACCAATCAGAATAATACCAATTGCAAGCAACCTTTGGGGGGTCAGAGCCTCACCAAATAAAAAATAGGCTGCTATTGCATTGACTACATAACCCAGTGAAAGAAGTGGGTATGCTATGGAAACGTCGACTCTCGATAAGCCTGCAATCCACGTTATGACTGATAGGCCATACAAACTTAATCCACCGATAATTGGGATATTTGTAGCAATTTGAATTAAGGTGCTCACCAAGGTAGCTGGTGCTAAACTAATCTCCCCTAAACGAAGTGTTCCAGCTTTTAAGAGAAGTTGTGCGCAGGCATTGAGAAGGATACCAGCGAACAAATAGCTAAATGTTGTTACGTTCATTTTTTAGGGTTTAATTGAATTAGTCACTATGATACGTAAAGAATCCTTGGCAATCACTTCCATCTGAATATTTTTTTTCACTAAGCGTTCATAAGTATCGGGTGTCATCAGAGCAAATGCCTTATTTTGGGGGCTTGATTGCCAAACTTGAATCCATTCATCCTCGGTCGGAATCCATTTATTGGGTTCTTGAGAAATACCAAATGCAAGTTCATCTTTAAAATCAACCATGATTAATGGGTGTTCTAAATAAAATGGGATTGTATGGTCCAAGATTCCCACACCATAAAGTGGGTCATGAGCCTTAATGAGGGGTTTAGATTGCATTGCAATGTCGTAACCGGACAATAAGCGTCCAACGGTCTCATGACCCATTCCCGCAGTTAATGAGACGATGATGATAGAGCTTGAGAATACTAAAAAGCTTTTAATAGTATCTTTTCTAAAAATCCAAGCAATAATCGATCCAAGTAAACCAATAATAAGAGCTAGACTAATAATTTTTGCGTAAAGTGCATATGAATCTGCTT
>DAIQPR010000149.1:0-6220 GCA_036787315.1 Polynucleobacter sp.
AAATAGTCGTTCCTTTTGGACCTGGTGGCATAGCTGATTTAACAGCTAGAGTAGTTGCTCAAAAGATGGGCGTTGTCTTAGGGCAAAGTGTTATCGTTGAAAACAAACCCAGCGCAGGTGGAATTGTGGCAGCAGACATCGTTGCAAAAGCAGATCCCGATGGCTACACATTACTACTGATGTCTAATGGAACAGCTATCAGTGCAAGTTTGTTTCAAAAACTACCTTACGATACTTTAAAAGACTTTGAACCTATCTCTACTTTAGGGTTTTTCGACATCGCAATTGTTGTCAACGAAAACTCTAAATATCTTCAATTAAAAGACTTAATCCAAACGGCGCAAGCAAATCCAGGAAAAATCAATATTGCTAGTATCAATATTGGAAGTACTCAAAACTTAGCCGCTGAATTATTCAAACACAGTACAAACCTAGATGTTCAAGTTGTTCCTTTTAATGGGACTCCTGCGGTTATAACAGCTCTTAGAGGCGGGCAAGTAGATGCTGGTGTTGAAATCTTAGGTCCCTTAGTTCCACAAATTAAATCAAAAGCTATTCGCCTATTAGCTGTAACAGGTACAAAAAGATCCGCTTACTTCCCTGATGTGCCTACAGTTAGTGAGCTAGGCTTAAAAAACTTTACTGCATCCTCATGGAATGGTCTTGCTGCACCAGCGAAAACTCCAACTGCAATCATTAATGTTTTGAATAAGGCTGCTCAAGAATCTGTCAATGATCCTGAAGTAAAAGCAAAATTAAATGAGATATTTATCGAAGCACATGCATCTTCCAGCAAAGATATGCGTTCTCTTCTAGAGACTGACATTAAACGCTGGGGCTCCATCATCGATAAAGCTCGTATTCCCAAGCAATAAACTACCCTAATTAAAAAAGGATCTATACAACATGATTATTGATTGTCACGGACATTACACCACTGCTCCTAAAGCACTAGAAGATTGGCGCAATCTTCAAATTGCAAATTTAAATACTCCAGAACTAGGCCCAAAAGCAAGTGACCTAAAAATATCAGATGATGAACTCAGAGAGTCTATCGAAAAAAACCAACTTGCAAAAATGCTCGAGCGTGGAAGCGATTTAACTATATTTTCTCCACGTGCAAGCTTTATGGCTCATCATATTGGTGACTTCAATACATCTTCTACTTGGTCAGCAATTTGTAATGAATTAATTTTCCGAGTATCACAATTATTTCCGGATAACTTTATCGGAGCTGCAATGCTCCCTCAATCGCCTGGAGTTGATCCTAAAACGTCAATCCCAGAACTAGAAAAATGCGTAAAAGAGTACGGATTTGTTGGATTAAATTTAAACCCAGACCCATCAGGAGGTCACTGGAAAGAACCTCCACTTTCTGATAAACACTGGTATCCCATTTATGAAAAAATGGTTGAATACGATATCCCAGCAATGATTCACGTAAGTACTAGTTGTAATCATTGTTTCCACACGACTGGATCTCATTATTTAAATGCTGACACCACAGCTTTTATGCAATGTTTAACGTCTGATTTATTCAAAGATTTTCCAAGCCTCAAATTTTTAATTCCCCATGGAGGTGGAGCTGTTCCTTATCATTGGGGAAGATTTAGAGGTTTAGCCCAAGAGCTTAAAAAGCCGTTGTTAGAAGAACATTTATTGAACAATATATTTTTTGATACCTGTGTGTATCATCAGCCTGGAATTAATCTTTTAACAGAAGTTATCCCAGTAAAAAATATACTTTTTGCTTCAGAAATGATTGGTGCTGTTAGAGGTATCGATCCACAAACTGGTCATTATTTTGATGATACAAAACGTTATATAGAGGCTAGCACTCAATTAAGTGCAGAAGATCGTCACAATATCTATTCAGGAAACGTAAGAAAGGTTTTCTCTCGCTTAGATACCTATTTGAAGAATCAAGGAAAATAATAAGGAAATATCATGAAAGCATTTGGAATCGTAAAAAAGAATATCGCCCGTGCAGATGCGTCTGCAGTTGAAGCACTCTCCAAGTTTGGAGTTGCCACAATTCATGAAGCCATGGGTCGTATCGGTTTAATGAAAACTTACATGCGTCCAATTTATACTGGTGCACATGTTTGTGGTCCTGCTGTAACTGTGCTACTTCAACCTGGTGATAACTGGATGATGCACGTGGTCGCTGAACAGATTAAACCTGGTGATGTTGTTGTGGCTGCATGTACAACAGATAACACCGATGGCTTTTTTGGTGATTTGTTAGCCACTTCATTTAAAGCTCAAGGTGCAAAAGGTCTTATTATTGATGCCGGAGTGAGAGATGTTAAAGAATTAACTTCAATGCAATTTCCGGTTTTCAGTAAAGCAATTAGCGCTAAAGGTACCGTTAAAGAAACTTTAGGCTCCGTTAATGTTCCGGTAGTTTGTGCTGGTGCAAACGTCAATCCTGGTGACGTAATCATTGCCGATGACGACGGAGTCGTTGTTGTTCCTGCAAATCTAGCTCATGAGGTTGCTCAGGCAGCCCAAGCGCGTGAGAGTAATGAAGCAGAAAAACGAGAGCGTCTAGCATCCGGTGTCTTAGGTCTGGATATGTATAAAATGCGAGATAAACTAAAACAAGCTGGTCTTGAGTATATTGATTAAATAATGAGTAATTTTGAAAAAACACCCGGTTGGTTAGATTGGTACCCAAACCCAAGCGAACCTCAATTTATCCTTCCTGAAGGTTCTGTTGATGCACATTGTCATGTTTTCGGACCAGGAGATATTTTTCCTTTTGCACCGGAAAGAAAATATACACCTTGTGATGCTAGCAAAGATCAATTGTTTGCCTTGCGTGATCGTTTAGGCTTTGATAAAAATGTAATAGTTCAAGCAACTTGCCATGGTGCAGATAATAGCGCTTTGGTTGATGCCCTCATCCATAGCAATGGAAAAGCTAGGGGTGTTGCAACCGTTAAAAGAGATATTAGCGATCAAGAACTTGAGCGTTTGCATAAGGCTGGTGTTCGTGGGGTCAGATTTAATTTTGTAAAAAGACTAGTAGATTTCACACCTAAGGAAGAATTACTAGAAATCGCTCACAGAATTAAAGCCCTAAATTGGCATATCGTTATTTATTTTGAAGCTGTAGATTTGCCTGAACTGTGGGACTTTTTCACGGCATTACCAACAAATGTGGTTGTTGATCATATGGGTAGACCAGATGTCAACTTACCAGTAGATGGTCCTCAATTTCAATTATTTGTAAAGTTAATGCGAGAGCATTCTAATATTTGGAGCAAAGTTACTTGTCCTGAAAGACTTTCAGTTAAGGGGCCAAAGGCACTTAATGGCGAACAAAATGCTTATAAAGATGTTGTGCCGTTTGCTAAATATTTGGTAGATAATTTCCCTGATCGCGTTTTGTGGGGAACAGATTGGCCTCATCCAAATCTGAAAGATCATATGCCAGATGATGGTCTTCTTGTCGACTGGATTCCACATATTGCTACGACAGAGGCATTACAAAAAGCTCTCCTCGTAGATAATCCAACTAGACTCTATTGGAAAGATTAAATGACGGACTATTACGATTCTTTTAAAAAGATTCCAGGCACGGTCATATTCGATGCTACTCAATCCCGAATTGGGTACCATCTGAATATGTTTGCAATGTCTTTAATGAAAGAAGAAAATCGCCTTGCATTTAAAAACAATGAAGATGCGTATTTGAATACTTTTCCGATGACAATAGATCAACATGCGGCTGTTCGTGCAAGAGACTACAACAAAATGATTGAATTAGGTGGCAATATATATTTTCTGGCAAAAATAGGCGCAACTGATGGCCACTCATTTCAAAAGCTCGCTTCTTTAATGACAGGTATGCCAGAAGAGTCTTATCGTCAAATGATGATTGCTGGTGGACGTTCACCTTCAATGCCAATTGGCCCCGTGGAGAAATAATATGGCAAAAATCATAGCTGGAGTCGCTACTTCTCATATACCAGCTGTTGGAGCTGCACTAGATTTGGGTAAATCGACTGAGCCTTATTGGGCACCAGTTTTCTCTGGATACGACCGTGCAAAAGAATGGTTCAAAGAAGTCAAGCCCGATGCAATTATCCTCATCTATAACGATCATGCTTCTGCTTTTTCTTTAGAAATGATTCCTACCTTCGCTATCGGTTGTGCTCCAAGTTTTGCTCCAGCTGACGAAGGCTGGGGACCAAGACCTGTACCTACTGTTCAGGGGTATCCTGAACTAGGATGGCATATAGCCCAAAGCACGATTCTGGATGAGTTTGATATGACCATCATTAATAAGATGGACGTAGACCATGGTTTAACCGTGCCCTTATCACTCATGTTTGGTCAACCATCTGAGTGGCCTTGTAAAGTTGTCCCGCTTGCTGTAAATGTTGTTCAATACCCTCCTCCAACAGGAAATAGATGTTATCAACTTGGTAAAGCTATTCGTAAAGCAGTGGAATCTTTCGAGAGTGATGAACGAATTGTAATTATGGGTACAGGTGGCATGTCACATCAGTTACAGGGGCCAAGGGCTGGGTTTATCAATAAAGAATTTGATAAAGCCTTTTTAGATGGTTTAACGGCCGACCCAGATGGTCTTGCAAAGATTCCACACATTACTTATGTTGAGCAAGCAGGTTCAGAAGGAATCGAACTTGTAATGTGGCTTATCATGCGAGGCGCTTTAAATACATCAGTAAAAGAAGTACATCGTCATTATCACGTTCCTGCATCTAACACAGCTGTAGGACATATTATTTTGGAGAATCTATGAAAGTTGCTTTAGCAGGTGCAGGTGCCTTCGGAAATAAACATCTTGATTCCATGGCACAAATTGGAAATATCGAAGTAGTTTCTTTGGTTGGTAGAGAGTTATCTAAAACTCAAGAAATTGCTGACAAATATAAAATTCCGCATGTAACAACTGATCTAGCTGATAGCCTTGCTATCGCGGAAGTTGATGCTGTGATTCTTTGTACACCAACACAAATGCATGCAGATCAAGCTATTGCTTGCTTAAAGGCTGGCAAGCATGTGCAAGTTGAAATCCCGATGGCTGACTCTCTTGCTGGTGCTCAAGAAATCGTTAGATTACAGAAAGAAACTGGCAAGGTTGCGATGGTTGGACATACAAGACGTTTTAATCCAAGTCATCAATACCTACATAAAAAAATTGTAGCTGGACAAACCAATATCCAACAACTGGATGTACAAACTTATTTTTTCCGAAGAACCAATACGAATGCACTTGGCCAACCAAGAAGTTGGACAGATCATTTATTGTGGCACCATGCAGCCCATACAGTTGATTTGTTTGCCTATCAAACACAATCAAAGATTATTTCAGCAAATGCAATGCAAGGTCCAATACATCCTACCTTAGGAATTGCAATGGATATGTCAATACAGCTTAAAGCAAGTAATGGCGCCCTTTGTACCCTTAGCCTTTCTTTCAACAATAATGGCCCCCTAGGAACGATCTTTAGATATATCTGTGACGAAAATACATACATCGCTAGTTATGATGACCTCTTTGATGGCAAAAATAATCAAATTGATGTGAGTAAAGTGGATGTATCCATGAACGGTATCGAATTGCAAGATCGTGAATTTTTTGCTGCCATTCGTGAAGGGCGTGAGCCAATCTCAAGTGTTGCTAATGTTTTACCTTGCTATGAAATTCTTCATCAATTAGACTTACAGCTAAAAAATACCCCCTAGGAGACCTACTTGTCCTCTCAACTAACCCTCCGTAAATTAGGCCCCTATCAAACTACTAGCATTGGGCTAGGTTGTATGAATCTTAGTCATGCATATGGAGTTCCTCCATCTGATGAAGAAGCAAATCAGATACTGCAAGAGGCTTTTGATTTAGGTATTACACATTTTGATTCTGCTGCATTGTATGGCTTAGGTCATAACGAGACTCTTTTGGGTAAGAATTTTTTAAAAAAATACCGTCAACAAATCACTCTCATCAGCAAAGGTGGAGTTGGTCCTGCAGATGGCAAAAGAGTGATAGATAGTCGCCCTGAATCTTTACGAAGAGATATTGAAGGAAGTTTAAAAAGATTACAAACCGACGTGATCGATCTTTATTACTTACATCGATGGGATAAGAAAGTACCGATTGAAGATGCAATTGGTACACTAGGCGATTTTGTAAAAGAAGGTAAAGTTAGAGCTATTGGTGCATCTGAAATTTCAGCTTTAACAC
>DAIQPR010000150.1:0-5991 GCA_036787315.1 Polynucleobacter sp.
TATACAAAAACTTTACAAGAAAAAGCAACTCGCCCTCCCATCGAAATCGAATCGCAAAATGGCTTAAAAAACTATAAATATACGATTGCGATGGCTCGGACAAATGATCCCAACTCAGCGACTTCACAATTTTTTATCAATGTGAAAGATAATGCAATGCTGGACTACCCAAGCCGTGATGGTTTTGGCTATACAGTATTTGGCAAAGTCATCTCTGGCATGGAGACTATCGATGAAATTAAATTCGCACAAACTACCGTACGCAACCGTATGGCTGATGTTCCAGTAGAACCAATTGTGATTGAATCTGCAAAGATTATTAAATAATGCAAGTACTATGAAATATTGCTCACTATGCGGTGAAGATGTACATATAACAATCCCTATGGATGACAATCGTGAGCGTCATGTTTGTAAAACATGTGGTGAAATCCATTATCAAAATCCTAAAAATGTAGTAGGAACCATACCTTTATGGGAAGATAAAATTCTTTTATGCCGCAGAGCTATAGAACCACGCAAAAATTTTTGGACTTTACCTGCTGGCTTTTTAGAACTACATGAAACAACAGCAGAAGGTGCTATTCGAGAAACCTTTGAAGAAACTGGTGCAAATGTTGATGTACGTGGTCTGTTTACACTCTTAAACGTACCGCATATTGGCCAAATTCATTGGTTTTATATTGCGCAAATGAGAAACGCTCTATTCAGCCCTTTTACTTCAGAAAGTACAGAAGTTGCATTATTTTCTGAAAACGATATTCCATGGGATGATCTTGCTTTTTTAACCGTCAGGACTACTTTGACATTGTTTTTTCAAGATCGTTCTCTTGGCAAAGAACTACTCTCCCCAAACATCACAACACACCTTCAAGATTTAAAACCCGTGAAGAGTTAAAAGATGACAGCAATACCATGGATTGATGAAAGCCGAACCTTTCCATCTCCAAGGCGATTTATCCAAACTAATCCCGAATTACCTGATGATCTTCTAGCTCTTAGCAAATCGATGGATGAGGGACTTTTACTTAGTGCTTATCAGCAAGGTATATTTCCCTGGTATAGCGATGGGCAACCTGTCATGTGGTGGTGCACTTCTCCAAGAATGGTTCTGAATACAGCTGAAATCAAAATTACCCATAGTTTGTCTAAAAAAATAAAGCAAGTACTCAAAAATCCCTTATGGGAAATTAGAGTTGATACGGCTTTTGTTGAGGTTATTCAAGCTTGTGCTAACGCACAAAGAAAAAATCAACAAGGTACATGGATTACAAATGAAATCATTTCATATTATTCAAGCTTGTATGAAAGAGGGTTTGCACATAGTGTCGAAACTTGGTTTGAAGGTAATTTAGTGGGTGGCCTCTATGGAATCAATTTAGGAAAAATGTTTTATGGTGAGTCAATGTTTATGCATGTTACTGATGCATCTAAACTTGCACTTGCAGCACTTTGTGCGTGGTGTAATGAAGTTGGGATTCGTTTAATTGATTGTCAACAACAAACACAGCACTTAAGCTCTCTTGGAGCCAAACCCATCTCTAAAATAGAGTTTTTAGATTGGATAGAAAGCCAAATTAAGCTTTCACCACCCTCGTGGAATTGGAATAAGTCTGTCCTTTGTGCATATAATTAATACTATTAATTTAAATGTATGACAAATCTTAAAGATTTACCTTTTAAAGCTTTGCAGTTTTATGCAACTGCACCATATCCTTGTAGCTATTTAGAGGACCATGAAGCTCGTTCACAAGTTGCAACACCTCCACAACTCATCAGCACAAAAGTATATAGTGAGTTGATTCGAGCAGGATTCCGTAGGAGTGGTCAATTTACATATAGGCCCTACTGTGATCAATGCAAGTCTTGTATAGCCACTCGTATCGATGTAAATCTATTTACCGCAAATCGAAGTCAAAAAAGAGCATTTACAAAACACTCTCATCTAGAGGCTACGATATTACCTCTTCAATTTATTCCAGAACATTTTGATTTATATCACCGCTATCAGCTAAGTCGACATGCAGAACAAATTGATGGTAACTCTGTTGATAATTGCGAAGATGAAGAAGATCAATATAAGCAATTTCTAGTTCAATCACATATCGATTCTTATATGGTGGAATTTCGCGAACAAGGTATATTACGCATGGTCAGCGTTATTGATGTTGTAAGCGATGGCCTATCTTCTGTGTACACCTTTTATGATACTTCACAAGAAACATCCAGTTACGGCACATATGGCATATTGTGGCAAATTGCAAAAGCAAAAGAACTACAATTGCAATATGTATACCTTGGCTATTACATTCAACAAAGTCCTAAAATGTCCTACAAAGCTCTTTTCAAACCCTTAGAGGGCCTCATCAATGGCGTTTGGACAAGCCTAGACACTTCTTCAACATCTCATTCATGAATCTATACCCCCTAGCAAAACCTTTATTGTTTACATTAGATGCTGAACCAGCACATAACTTTTCTTTGTCTGTTACAGACCAAGCATTTAGGGTAGGTCTTTTACCAGCAATTATTGGAAAAGTACCAAGACTGCCAACTGAGTTTTGTGGTTTACATTTGCCCAATCCCGTAGGACTAGCTGCAGGCCTTGATAAAGATGGAAAGCATATTGATTCACTTGCATCATTAGGTTTTGGTTTTCTCGAAATTGGTACTGTTACCCCGCTTCCACAATCAGGCAATCCACTCCCAAGAATGTTTAGATTACCTCAGGCAACGGCCATTATTAATCGAATGGGCTTTAACAATGATGGAGTAGACGCATGTGTTGCGCGGGTTAAAGCATCAAAATTTTATCAATCTGGAGGAGTGATTGGTTTAAACATTGGCAAAAATGCCACTACTCCGATTGAACAAGCAAGTGAAGATTATCTTATTTGTCTCAGAAAAGTATATGAAGTTGCCTCATATATTACTGTTAATATTTCATCGCCTAATACTAAAAACCTCCGACAATTACAAGGTGGTCAGGATTTAATTGACTTACTATCTCAACTAAGCTCGGAACGAGAAAAACTCATTCAACAGTACGGCAAAAAATCACCCCTATTTTTAAAAATCGCACCTGATCTTGACCCTTTGCAAAGAAGAGATATCGCTGAGGCCATGCTAGAGTTTCAAATAGATGCACTTATTGCAACTAATACAACTTTATCAAGAGATGGAGTTGATCAACTTCAATATGCAGAAGAAGCTGGAGGCTTATCTGGAAAACCTCTAAAAGAGCTTTCAACAAATACCATTAGAGCTTTTGCAGACCTATTACAGAATAAGATTCCAATTATTGGTGTAGGTGGCATTATGACTGGTTATGATGCGTTAGAAAAGCATCATTCTGGAGCTTCCATTGTGCAACTGTATACAGGTCTAATTTATAAAGGCCCTCAATTAATCAAAGATTCGATTGTTGCGCTACAAAAACCATAATTTTTTTCATGAATTTTCATTTCATGATGTGCAATTAAATAATTGATTGTTACAATAACATCATGGTAAATTCTGATAAAAGCTCTTCTATATTGCCCACAGGTAAAACAGCGATACAAGTCATCGAAAGAATGATGAACTTATTGGATGTTCTCGCTGATTCCGATGAGGCTTGTAGCTTAAAATTTTTATCAGAAAAAAGTGGGCTTCATCCATCGACAGCCCATCGAATCTTAAATGACATGGTCGCATGTCGCTTAGTCGATCGCTCTGACAGTGGTAACTATCGTCTAGGATTGAGATTATTAGAGCTCGGCACACTTGTTAAAGCTAGATTATCCGTGAGAGAAGCTGCTCAATTACCAATGCGCGTCTTACATAAACTAACAAATCAAACCGTTAATCTATCTGTAAGACAAGGTGATGAAATCGTTTACATTGATCGTACATACAGTGAACGTTCTGGAATGCAGGTTGTCCGTGCGATTGGTGGAAGAGCACCATTACATTTAACTTCTGTAGGAAAATTATTTTTAGCTCAAGATGACCCTAATAAAGTTCGTGCTTACGCCACTCGTACTGGTCTTGCAGGTCATACACGTAACAGCATCACGCAAATTTCAGATTTAGAACGTGAATTAAATGAAGTTCGAAAAAATAGCACTGCGCAGGATAATGAAGAGTTAGAACTTGGTGTTAGCTGTATGGCTGCAGGTATCTATGACGATTCAGGCATGATGGTTGCAGGCTTATCATTGTCAGCTCCAACTGACCGACTTCAACGAGATTGGGTAAAGCCTTTAACGGATACAGCTTTGCAAATTTCTCGTGGAATTGGTTTTAAGCCGTTCAACGAATCAAAATAAAGACGCATGAATATTCTGTGCTCTACAGCCTTTAAGGGTGTCATGCCCTTTATCTTAGATCAATATCAACATAACAATTCAAGCTTGCGCATTTCATACGGAACAACACTTGAGCTGGTTGAAAACTGTATTACTAATAAAGATGTTGATGCCATTCTTGTTACTGACTCTGGAATCAACGCACTATTAAAGCAACATAAACTCGTAGAGACATCCGTCACAACTATTGCCAAAACAGGTATTGGTATTGCCATCGCAAAAAATGCTGAAGGTTTTGATATCTCAACAGCAAAAAGCTTTCAAGATACCTTATTACAATGCAAATCCATTGCTTTTACTCAATATGGTGCAAGTGGTATGTATTTTGCAAAACTTATCCAACAATTAAATATTGAAAATGAAATTCTCTCTAAAGCAATAAGGCCTGAAGGAGGATTAGTCGCAACCCTCGTCGAAAATCATCAAGCCGAACTTGCAGTTCAACTTGTGAGTGAAATTAAAGCTGTTAAAGGAGTTGATTTGCTTGGGCTAATTCCTGAAGAGTATCAAGAGTGGAGTATTTTTAAGATTGCTAAAACCTCAAACTCTAAAAGTGATGAGGTTGATCAACTTATAGAGTTTATTAAAAATCCTGAACTACAAAAACAGCTCGAGCCCTTTGGGTTTTTTAATTAACTAAAGGTTTCAAATTTGATATTTTTCTTAGTGCTGGATGCTGATCGGTATTTTCAATCCACTCCTTAACTCGGATAGCATCAGCAAACCTAGACTGAACACCTACAGAGTCTAAAAAAACCATCGTATAAGGCTTGTTTTTAACCATGGTCATCATGACTAGACAGCGACCTGCTTCTGAAATATATCCAGTCTTTTGAATTAATACCTCCATATCACCAGAACGCACTAAGCGATTACTATTTAAAAATAATTGATCACGTTGATGAATTTCTTTGATATGACTTGGAGTGGTTGTAAATTGCCGAATTAAAGGATATTGATAAGCAACGTTCACCAATATAGCTAAATCTTCTGCAGAGGCGACATTCTTACTCGTAAGACCGGTAGGATCTTCAAAGGAAGAATGCATCATTCCAATTTCTTTTGCCTTACGATTCATCGCCTGCATAAAGGAATTAATACCGCCTGGATAGTTTCTTCCAAGTGTATATGCCGCACGATTCTCTGAGGACATTAACGCTAAAAGAAGTGCTTCTTGGCGCGTTAATGAAGTACCTTTTGCTAAACGAGAATTTTTATAAATGGCTGCATCTTGCTCATTTATTTCCAGTACTTCCTCTAATGGTAACTTTGCATCAAGGACAGTAATAGCAGTAAGAAGTTTGGTAATGGATGCTACAGGTAAAACTACTTGAGCACTTTTATCAAAAATAACATCTTGATTTTGTTGATCAACTACCAAAGCCACATTCGATTTTAAATTCAATACATCAGAATTTTTTCCAAGCCCTAATGCAGTTCCAGAAGAAACCCGAGCACTCGTTGATTTAACTTGATTCGTCGATCTTGGTAAAACAGTTGGACGAACTTCTCTGGGATTTTTTGGAGACTTTACATTTTTTTTAGATTTATCTGTAGCAGATCTACTAACGCTAGTCTGCGATTTTGAAGTAACTTGTTTCTTCGATTCGTTGCTTCCTTTGTTTTTCTCTGACTGTATATT
>DAIQPR010000008.1:0-11813 GCA_036787315.1 Polynucleobacter sp.
TTGAAGCAAAATTAGTTTTCCTTGAAGAGAAAATCAATCAATAAGGAGGGAAGCCCGTCATAAAGGTTTCCATTTGCGCTAAGGTGTCTTTTTTGACTGTCTGAGGGCTCTTCTTTAAAAGATTGGATTGCGTTTAACTGGTAAATAAAAGATTGACCTGAATCATTCTTTTTAGATAACCATCTAACCCAATAAATGCGATAAATACCATCTGGTCCAAAGCCCTTTAATTGGTAACCCTTTGCAGGAAGAATTTGGCTTGGATTACTAGCAGTCTTTACTTCATACTGAATTATTTGTGGAGCTGCATTTGCCTGCAAAACATTTTTTGCATTGGAACTCATCCAAGTAATAAAGTCATCGGCTTGCAGATCTTTAGCATTAAAGGGAATTGTGCCAATCGCAAATATGACTTCCCCAGCCCTTGATGCAACCATAGTCATCGTGAGTTCATGCTTGTCAAATCGAACTACTTGTTGCTCAAAATGATGCTTTGCAGGTAACAAAGCCACAAAGTTTTGCTCGTCAAATCTAACTTCACGCCAATTAAAAGTTGCTGTACAAGCTGCAAGCGCTAACAAAGCGATCACTTTTACAAAAAAACTTTTTGTTTTTAGCATATGGATTTAGACAATACCAGCTAATTGAGCTTGATGGTCTGCGTGATAACTTGAACGTACCATTGCACCCACAGCTGCATGTGTAAAGCCCATTTCCATCGCACGCTGCTCAAACATTTTGAAAATATCAGGATGCACATACCTTCTAACTGGTAAGTGATGATTTGAAGGAGCTAGGTACTGGCCAATCGTCAGCATATCAATATCATGCTCACGCATATCTTGCATTACTTGAAGAATCTCTTCATCCGTTTCACCTAAACCAACCATCAATCCACTTTTGGTTGGAATACCAGGATATTTAGCCTTAAAGTCTTTTAATAGCTTTAGAGAGTGTAAATAATCTGCGCCCGGTCTAGCCTCTTTATAAAGTCTTGGAACTGTTTCTAAATTATGGTTCATTACATCTGGCAAGCCTTGACCATCGTTACTTCCAAACACCTCAAGTGCAAATTCAAGTCTCCCCCTAAAGTCTGGAACTAAAACTTCAACCTTAGTTTGAGGAGATAAAGACTTGGTCTTTTGGATGCAGTTTACAAAGTGCATTGCTCCGCCATCACGAAGATCATCTCTATCAACACTTGTTATCACTACATAATTTAATTTGAGGGCTGCAATGGTTTTCGCAAGATTAGCTGGCTCTTCTAAATCGAGTGGGTCAGGCCTACCATGCCCAACGTCACAAAAAGGGCAGCGCCGCGTACATTTCTCGCCCATGATCATAAAAGTGGCAGTACCTTTGCCAAAACATTCACCAATATTTGGACAACTAGCTTCTTCACATACCGTTACCAAATTGTTTTCTCTTAAGATCTTTTTTATTTCACCAAAACGTGAATTCCCAGAACTAGCTCTTACCCTAATCCAATCAGGCTTTTTTAAAACCTCATCAATTGGAACAATTTTGATTGGAATTCGCGAAGTCTTTTCAGCAGACTTTTGCTTTTTAGTGGGGTCGTAATTTGAAGATGTTTGGTCTTTTTGAGTCATACCTATATTCTATTAGAAATACCTTTACTTCAGTTGATCAGTAAGTTCTTTTAATAATATATTTGCAACTTCAGATTTTGGTGTTTGAACACCTAGACTCCTCATGTCAATAGTTTCAAGATCAGGGTAGCCACAAGGATTAATCATCATAAATGGTGCAAGATCCATATCAACATTTAATGCAAGACCATGATAAGAGCAATGTCTTGTAACTTTTAAGCCTAAAGCAGCGATTTTTGCTCCTCCATGTTGTGGACTTTTAGCTGCAACATATATTCCAGGGGCTCCAATTTGTCTCTCTGAATCTATTCCAAAATAGTTGAGCGTATTAATAATAGATTGTTCCATACGATTCACTAGCTCTTTGACATAGATGCCCATTCTCTTTAGGTCTAATAGTAAATACACTACTAATTGTCCAGGTCCGTGGTAAGTAATTTGTCCACCTCTGTCAACTTGAACCAATTCAATGGAGGAATTGTGGTCTAGCAAATGACTAATATCTCCCGCAAGGCCAAGTGTAAATACTGGAGGGTGCTCAAGAACCCATAACTGATCTGGGGTATCCGCATCACGATGCAAAGTGAATTCTTTCATCGCATCATAGGTACTTTGATAATCTTGTAGTCCTAAATAGTGAGTTTCTATACTTGGCATTCTTTTAAAGAACAACACTAACTAATGGGTGGGTAGATAGAGTTCTATAAACTTCATCCAATTGCTCTCTGCTTGTTGCATGTATTGATACAGTTAATCCAATATATTTGTTTTCTTTAGAACTTCTCACTTCAATAGAATCAACATTGAACTTTGGATCAAATTGTTGGCAAATATGTATTACTGCGGATTTAAAGTCTGGGTTGTTTTTACCCATAACTTTGATCGGAAAATCACAAGGGTACTCAATAAGAGACTTTTCGGGATTATTTGTCATGCCATAAACTTATCACAGTATCTCTAATGAGATGTAACTTTCGATGGAAAAAATGATCTGCGCCAGGTATAACATGCGCCACAATCTCTTGATCTTTTAACCATTCAAATACAGCTCCCAATTGAATAGTCTCGTCCACTTCCCCATGAATAACAATCGTATTTTTAGGTATTTGAGGCATATTCCACTTACCTGCAGCGCTACCAACTAAAACTAAACGTTCAGGGTCTCGCCCCTGACTAATAAGTCTTTGTGTCAAATTACTGTTCACAAAACTTCCAAATGAAAAGCCGGCTAAAGATACCGGTAATTTATTAACATCAAAGTGCCAAGATTGTTCAGCTATGTTTGCAAACTGTCTCCAAGAATCGGGTGATTGCATCCACCCTAAAATTTGCTCCATATCATCGACTTCGCCCATTCCTTCGTCAAAGGTACCTTCAGATTGTCCAACACCTCTAAAGTTTGGACGAACAGTAACATAACCTAATAAATTAAAGGTTTTTGCAAGAGTTTGAGCAACTTTATTATCTTTAGTACCGCCTAATAAAGGATGAGGATGACCAATCAGTGCCAATCCTCTCACTTTGAAATTTGAATCGTTTCTTAATTCTTCAGGTAAATCAATACTAAGCTCTGAAAGACCGACACCAATTTGAATAATATGATTGATGGTTCTGTTATTCATTAATTTTTAATCTCTCTACAGGAACTCCATTCATAAAATGGCTTTGAATGATTTCATCTATATCAGTTTCGTCAACAAATTGATACCAAATACCTTGTGGATATACCACCATTACAGGCCCAAATTCACAACGATCTAGACACCCAGCACGATTGATCCTAACTTTACTTTTGCCATTAAGGCCAAGATCTTTGCATTTATTTTTTGCATAATCAAATAAATGCGTTGCATTATGCTGCTCACAAGAAGCATTGCCATTGGTTCTTAAATTAAGACAGAAGAAAACGTGGTGTTTGTAGTAATCCATAAAAAAATTATATCCCTTGAAAAAAATGCTTTTATTAATAAATTTGCATTTTTCTATTTTTGATTAATATCAACAATGCTAAAAATGGCCAAATAACAGAAATCCAATCAAATAGGCCGTTTAAATGTGTCATTTTGCCTTGAGGCAACTGTTCTAATAAGTCAAAAAAGTAAGGGTTGTAAGGCAAAACATTCACCATAATTATAAGCATTATTAAATTCATAACACTCATCAACCAGATGGCTTTTTTTGAAAAAAACTGTGCAATGTAAGCGAGGGTATAGCCAATCAAAACGCCAATGATGACAGAGGAACTCCACCAACTGGATGCCCCCGTTTGGCCAAATTGAAATTGTGTGACAAAGAACTTTACGACCAGCATACAAATAATTAATGTCCCAATAATTTTTAAGGGGGAGGCTGATTTTTTCATTCCAAACAAAAAGATCGTACCAATACTAAAAGTTGCTATCGTCGTAATGAGGATCTCTTGAGATGCATTGTTCAAAGGGAAAGTCCAATAAGGGGATACGCGTGTTATCAATAATCCTAAGTCCCCCATCCCTAACCAAGCATTTTGTGGATAAATTTGGGCTAAAGGACACAAAAGCATCAACAAAAAAAATCCTTGATGATTACCAAAAATAGATTCTCTTATCCGTTCAGCTTTATTGCCTGACAGCCATTGTGGACTCAATGGAAGCGCAAAAAGAGCTCCAACTAAAACACCGATAATGTTGGAATACCAATCTATATTGCTAGGTATTCTCGTGGGTAAATACGTTTGTAGGCTCTCAAGACTCCCTGAAAAAAGAACTCCCAATAATAAACAAACTATGAATGCGTGCCATTTTATAAGCCTTGGGAAAAGAGAAAAAATCATTAAAAAGCCAAATGGCAAATAACCAATGATGTTACTCAAGACATCAAATATTGGAATATATTTAGGAATAGGTGCATTTATCCACAACCAAGGGACCAAATGCGTTCCATAGGCAAAGTTAAATGGCGTTAAGCTTGCATACCCAACCAAGCAAAGGTACAAAATAAGCGTTAAGCGAGCCAAGTAAAAAGGCTTTTCAATCTTGTTTTTCACAACTCAATTTACCAATTTATTCCAATAGATTTGATTTGTTTCTACAATAGCATGTATGACTATTTCTTGGCGATTTGAAACTTTACTGTCAACTGAATCCACGAATTCAGATTTGTTAAATCGTTGGCATCAACACTTATTACAAGAACCAACCTCACTAATGGCATTTGAGCAAACTGCCGGAAGGGGTAAAAGGGGTAAGAGTTGGATTTCTGAAAAAAATAGGTCTCTTACTTTTTCAATGGCTTATCCCTTTAGTTCAGAGTTTTCAATGATGAAGTTGCAAGGTATAACCCTTGTTTGTGGTTTGGCAATACTTAAGGCTCTTCTAGAATATCTTCAACTCACGCCTAGCATGGGTAAAAAAATTAATTTAGGTCTTAAATGGCCAAACGATATTTTGCTTGACGGTAGAAAATTGGGAGGTATCTTAGTAGAAGGCGGTCAAAAATCTATTAACGAGCCTTTTTGGATGATTATTGGAGTCGGACTTAATCTTGGTTTGCCAAGGCAGAGTACTGAAAATTTGGAAACAGCTAACATTGAAGAAATGAATCGCCTCAATATTCCTCTTGAACTAGATTCTCTTTGGCAATTTCTTACCTCAAAGGTGAGTCAAACCTTAGAAATTTTTTCTGAAAAGTCTTTCTCAGAATTTCAGGAAGAGTGGAATAGTTGGGATTGTTGGCAGAATCATCAGTTACTTGTAAAACAAAACGATAAAGTAATTCATCAGGGTAAAAACTGTGGGGTTAATTATTCTGGGTATTTAATATTAGAGACACCTTTGGGTTTGCAAGAAATTTCAAGTGGTGATTTATCAATTGTGCAGCAAAAGCCATGAAATCAACATTACTCCTCATCGATATTGGTAATACTAGAACAAAGTGGTGCTTATTAAATCCACTTTTAAATGATTGGGACTTTGAAAAATTCTATGGCGTTATGTCTAATTCAGAATCACCATTCTCACAGATGGGCAATCACACTCTTCAGGCAATTATTGATGAGAGAGAACATATTCAACAAATTATTATTTGTAATGTTGCCCAAGACTCTGTAGGGCATCTTTGGCGTCAGTGGCTAATGATGCATCTACCTCAAACAAGTATTAATGAATTTACATCATCACTTACTTTTTCTAAGGTAGAAAATCATTATCAAGCGCCATATGATCTCGGGAATGATCGCTGGGCAGCTATTATCGGGGGATTTTATTTTGCACCACAAGGAAATTACTTAGTTGTAAGTAGTGGTACAGCAACAACCATTGACTATATCAACGAAGAATTAGCTTTTGAAGGTGGCTTAATCCTTCCAGGTATAAATTTAATGCTGCATGCATTGGGTTCTAAAACAGCCCTATTACCAAATTTATCTTATCAATCTCCCCAAGTAATGCCCAATTACTCTCTAGGACATTCAACTGACTCGGCGATACTTCAGGGTGTTTTATATTCTCAACTAGGCGCTATTCAATTAGCGCTAGATTTAAACCCACAAATTAAATGCCTTATCGTATCTGGTGGGAATGCCTCTCTTTTGTATCAGCACCTTGAAGCAAAAACAAATCAAAATTTTAAAGTTATCTTAGATCCTTTTGTTGTCTTTAGAGGTTTAAGTCTTTGGTTTAAAGATGGGCAATAATCATGAGTCGCTTTATAAAAATTAATTTGAGCTTACTCATTCTGTTTAACTTTTTAGCAGCAGTCCTGATTTTGACAATACCCTACGATTTCGCACATTCAGTAGAATGGCTTTGGGAAAAAGCAAATGTAAAAGAAGAGTCCATTTTGGAGAAAAATACTTTAGATAAGCTCGATACGATAACTATCAACGGACCTATCCAAGGTCATGCAGAAATTGTTACGCAAAATCCTTAGGCTCTAATTTTGCGTAATAAATTAGTAGTTGAACGCTCGTGAATAAACGGAATCGCTATTGCTTTTCCATTCCAAGTTTTAACTAATTTGGTTTCTGGAAGTGTTTCAATTTGATAATCCCCGCCCTTTACATAGATCTCTGGGCGAACTTTACTAATCAGTTCAACTGGAGTTTGTTCTTTAAAACAAATCACTAAATCCACACACTCAAGAGATGCCAGCAAAGCCATACGATCTTCTTCAGAGTTAATCGGGCGATCATCACCTTTGCCTAGCATTTTGACAGATGCATCTGCATTAACTCCAACCACTAAACTTTTTCCAAGCATTTTTGCCTGTGCCAAATATGTAACATGACCTCTATGCAAAATGTCAAAAACCCCATTTGTAAAAACAATAGGCTTTTCAATACTTTGGAGTTTAATACGTAAAATTTCTTCGCTAAAGCCAAGTTTTAATATCTTGTCTTCAAAATCAGGGGTTGGTAATTTACTGGTATCCATATCACTATTTTAAGGTGCTTTTTGAAAGAGTTTGAAATATGGCTTAGACTCTCTTAAGAATGTTTCCAAACCCATTATTTATTTAAGGCTTACTATGCAATTTTGCAAACTAATTGTGATGTTTTTTTTGATAGGGCTGACTTCGCAAGCTATTGGTCAATCGACTGAAAAAAGTACATCTTCAAATCCACAAAATTGCCCAGCATCACTAAATTTTAAATTTCCTCGGCTGCAAGATGAACAAACTCAGGACTTGTGCCAATACAAAGGAAAAGTTGTCTTAGTAGTGAATACTGCAAGCTACTGTGGTTTTACATCCCAATATGAAGGCTTGGAGAGTATATATGCCAAGTACTCCTCAAAAGGATTTGTTGTCATTGGTTTCCCATCAAATGATTTTGGTCAACAAGAGCCAGGTTCTAATAAAGAAATTGCTGATTTTTGTAAAAATACTTACGATGTAAAATTTCCAATGATGGCTAAAACTGTCGTAAGTGGTCCAAACGCTAATCCCATGTTTAAATTTCTCATTGAAAAAACTAAAACAACTCCTAAATGGAATTTTTATAAGTATTTAATAGATAGGGATGGAAATGTAGTCAACTCTTTCAGCAGTATGGTCAAGCCAGAAAGTAAATCGATTACAAACGAAATTGAAAAACTATTGGCTGGGAAATAATGGCGGAAAAATTACGAATTGCAATTGTTGGTGCAGGAATTTCTGGTTTAAGTTGTGCATACGCTTTAAGAAATCACCCCTCACTTGATGTACATCTTTTTGAAAAAGAATCATACATTGGGGGGCATAGCAACACTATTTCATTTACCCCTAAAAATTATTCTGAATCTTTTCCAATTGATACAGGCTTTTTGGTTTTTAACGAATGGACTTATCCTGGTTTAATACAATTTTTTGAAGAACTTAATGTTCCAGTTGCGAAATCTGAGATGTCCTTCTCGGTTTCACTCAATACCAGAAAAGGTTCAAGAATTGAATGGGCTGGAGATAATCTAAATACTTTATTTGCACAAAGAAAAAATCTTTTAAACCCCAGCTTTTTACGTATGTTATTTGATATCGTTAAGTTCAATAATGCTGGTAAAAAAATTGCAAAAGATATCGAGACTCAAAAAGCCAACAACTCTATTCAATTCGAATCAGTTGAAGAATTTCTAAAACGTAAAAACTTTAGTGAAGTTTTTAGAGATTGGTACTTATTGCCTATGATAGGTTCAATTTGGTCATGTTCGCCAAAGGATATGATGCAATTTCCAATACAAACACTGATGCAATTTTGCAATAACCATGGCCTATTAAATATTATCGATCGTCCTCAATGGATGACGGTAAAAGGTGGTTCCAAAGAATATGTATCAAGTGCAGTAAATTCACTCATTGCAAACGGAATTACAGTTGAAAAAAATCCAGTTCTAAGTGTCAATAGAGCTAACCAAGAATCACCCTATCCCATAAGAATTCAATTTGCTGACGGACAAACCCAAGATTTTCATAAAGTTATTTTTGCTTGCCATTCTGATCAAACGCTAGAAATTCTATCGGATCCTTCAGATGACGAAATTAGTATTCTGGGCTCAATTCGATATAAAAAGAATCTTGCATATGTTCATGAAGATCGTAATCTACTCCCTAAACTTTCTAAAGTATGGGCAGCCTGGAACTATACTTGCGAAATAGAGTATTCAACAAATGGAATTGATAATTCACCGGCAGTTTGTGTTCATTACCTCTTAAACAAATTGCAACCACTTCCTGCATTTGCTTCTTCGATACCCGTTGTGGTTAGCCTTAACCCACAAATAACGCCCGACCCAATTTATACCCACAAATGTATTGAATATTCACATCCGATTTTTGATAAAGAAGCCATCAAAGCACAACAGAAATTACACAAAATTCAAGGATTAAAAAATACCTTTTATTGCGGTGCTTGGACAAAGTATGGGTTTCACGAAGATGGGTTTCAATCTGGAAAAGCAGTTGCAAATAACTTATTAGATTCGATGATCTCCATATGAGTTTCGCCAATAAGATATCTATTCATTTTGGGGAGGTGATCCATCATAGATTCTCCCCTGAAAATCTGTTTAGATACTTTACTTTCTATATTCGCATTCCTATGCGTTCAAGAAAATTTAACCCCCAATTATTTAAAAATAGTGGTATCGGAGACAATCAATTTTCTTGGATTTCTTTTTATGATAAAGATCATGGAGATCAAAATTTATATTCCCTTGAATGGATTGAGCACATTCTTCAGAAATCTCAATTAGCTAATGAAGTCGATGGGGAAATTTGGCTGCATACCTTTCCAAGAATATTAGGATTTGTATTTAATCCGGTTAGTTTTTGGTTTTGTCATCAATCTAATGGCACGCTCAAAGCTATTATCGCAGAGGTAAACAACACATTTGGTGAGCGTCATACCTACTTATTGAAGGCACCAAATAATCAATCGATAGCATGGGGGGAAGAACTATTCACTGAAAAAATATTTCATGTTTCTCCATTTTTTGATGTAATTGGTCACTATCGTTTCAGATTCATGCAACAATCCAGCAATAATCCTCATCCAAAGTACGTAAGTCGGATAGATTATTTTCAAGGCGATCAACATACTCTCATGACTAGCGTGAATGGTACAGAGTATCCCTTGAATTTTTATACAAAATTCAAGGCCATATCTCGTTTTCCACTTTTAACAATTTCAGTTGTCGTGAAAATTCACTGGCAAGCAGTTAAACTTTGGGTCAAAGGTGCAAAATTTTATAAAAAACCAAAGCCTCCAAATATTCCAATTTCTTAATATGTCTACATTTGCTCAAAAATTTATTTTTCAAGCCTTTAAAAAACTAAAAGGTGGTCGAGTACTATTAACGCTTCCCGATGGAACTGAGCATCTCTTTGGAGAAGATGAAAAGGATGCGATAACTACTCCAATTCATGTTGTAGTGAATGATGTCCAAGCTTTTCAATGGATTATTTCAAGGGGGGATATTGGCGTAGCTGAATCCTATTTTAAAAACCTGTGGCACACAGATGAATTAGATCGTTTTTTGCAACTGGCACTCAAAAATAGAGCTGCTCTTGATGCCCTTATATATGGTTCTTGGTGGGGATCTATATTTGCAAAAATTAAACATTTATTAAATAAAAACACAAAGTCCGGAAGCAAAAAGAATATCCAAGCGCACTATGATCTTGGAAATAACTTTTATTCCTTATGGCTTGATTCAAGCATGATGTACTCTAGCGCATTATTTTCAGACGGAAATGAAAAAACACTTGAGCAGGCCCAAAAAGATAAATGCTTAAGAATTATTAGCATGTTAAATACCCAACCTGATGATCACATTTTAGAAATAGGTTGTGGTTGGGGTGGTTTTGTAAAAGAAGCAAATGCAAATGGACTCCATGTTGATGCAATCACCATTTCTAATGAGCAATATAAATTTGTACATCAAGAACTTAACCATCAAGTTAATAAAGAATCTAAATCTCAAGTATTGCTTAAGGACTATCGTGATTGCAATCAACAATATGACGGGATTGTTTCTATTGAAATGTTTGAAGCTGTTGGTGAAGAATACTGGCCCTCATATTTCAAAACAATCTATCGTTGCTTAAAACCAGGTAAAAGGGCAGTGATTCAAAGTATCGTCATTGATGAATCTTTATTCCCTCGCTATAGAACTAAAACTGATTTTATTCAACAATATATTTTCCCAGGAGGAATGTTGCCTTCTGTAAGCGTATTCGAGGATCAAGCTAAACATGCTGGATTAAGAGTGAAAGATAAATTATTTTTTGGGGATGATTACGCTCAAACACTTCGTATTTGGGCATCCTCATTCAATCAAAAATTAAAAGATGTAAAAAGTCTCGGCTTCAAAGACGAATTTATTAGACTCTGGAATTTTTATCTGTTTTATTGTGCAGCAGGCTTTGCAGGAAAAAATCTTGAAGTTGTCCAATTCACATTAGAAAAGCCACTTTATGAGTCTTAATCAACCTATTAAGGATTTTTCAAATCTGAATGTTTGGATTATCGGGGCATCTTCTGGCATTGGTAAAGCTTGTGCTAAATGGTTTGCCAATCAAGGTTCGAACCTAATCCTGTCTGCTAGAAGATTTGAATCTCTTAAAGAAATAGAAAATTCATTACCCCCCAAAAAGGAAAATCAAACGTTTCAGTCAATCGCTTTGGACGTTACTCAAACTTCAGAAGTGAAAAACGTTAGCGCTCAAATTCTACAAATTTGGGGCAAGATCGATATTCTTCTTTTTGTTTCCGGTGTATATACCCCCGTTAGAGCTGACGAATTTGATCTGGACGTGACTGGAAAAATGATTGAGACTAATCTAATGGGGCCTATGAGGGTGGTGTCATCCCTTATGCCACAATTTTTAAACCAGTCTTTTGGACATATTGCGCTTGTTGGAAGTGTTGCCGGTTACAGTGGCTTACCTAAATCACTGGTTTATGGCCCAACCAAAGCAGCTCTTCTTAATTTTGCTGAATCACTTTATTATGATTTAAAGCCTAGAGGGGTTAATGTACATATTATTTGCCCAGGCTTTGTAGAAACTCCAGCAACTTCAATCAATGACTTTAAAATGCCCGCTTTGATTAGTGCAGATAAAGCTGCCGAAGAGATTGGTCGTGGTCTTGAAAAAGGTGAGTTTGAAATTCATTTTCCAAAAAGATTTTCTTACTTCTTAAAGTTCTTAAGAATACTGCCATATCCCGTTTATTTTTGGTTACTAAAAACC
>DAIQPR010000008.1:11823-26726 GCA_036787315.1 Polynucleobacter sp.
CTAAAAACCTTTGTAAAAATATAAAATAAATATGCCAAATACTCTTCTTGAAGCCGTAGAAAATCTTAAAAAAGCATATCAGCAACTTTCCCCAACTTCTGTAGACCTTTTGTTGGAATGCTATTCCAATGATGCAAAGTTTAAAGATCCTTTTCAAGAAGTTCAAGGTCACCCCGCAATACAACATATCTTTTTAAAAATGTATGAGCAACTTATTAATCCTTCTTTCGTCATCCGAGAAGAATTAATGGGTGATCATCAAGTAGCGTTTTTATGGGACTTTACATTCTCCATGCGTCGGTGGAATAAATCACCGATTCAATTTACAGGTGTAAGTTGGCTGTACTTTAATGATGCATTTTTAGTCAATAAGCATCATGATTTTTGGGATCCTTCAGAGGGGATTTATGAGCATCTCCCCTTAATTGGTCCAGTAATGAGAGGCCTTAAAAGCCTTGCTTAGATTACTTTTTTTCTGTTCTAGCTTTACTAACCAAAAAATCTAATGTCTCTAAAGCTCTAGCTTTAGTTCCTGCGATAGATGGGGACGTCTCATATTTACCTTGAACAAACAAAGTTGGTACCCCATTTACCCTGTATGCTGAGCCAATCGCATTTGCGGTTTTAGCTTTGGTAATAACTGTAAAAGATTTATAAGCTTTAGTAAACGCATTGACATCAAGTCCAACGCTAGCAGCCCAACTAAAAATTTCTTCTTCTTTTAACATTTGTTTACGATCCACATGAATCGCTTTCATCACTTTTGGGCTAAATTCTGCTTCCTTACCAAGTTCTTCGAGCGTATAAAAAATCTGACTATGGGGTAAAAAATCATCCCTAAATGCAATAGGTACTCTTTTAAAAACTACATCCTTATTTTGTCTTTTTACCCAAGCTTGTAACTCTGGCTCTAAGTCATAACAATGTGGACATGCATACCAAAAAAACTCTGTAACTTCAATTTTGCCTTTACTTTCGGTGGGTTGCGCAGAAGCGAGGGTTTTATAGTCCAACCCCTCCATTATCGAGTTATTTGCAGATGTTCCTACAGCAGCTTTACTAACCGAAGCCGAAGGAGGTAATAGTTGAGCATTTACGCTTAAAACTATTAGAAAAGAAATAGAAGTTACAACAATTGATACTAG
Organism: Polynucleobacter sp.; assembly: GCA_036787315.1. GTDB lineage: Bacteria > Pseudomonadota > Gammaproteobacteria > Burkholderiales > Burkholderiaceae > Polynucleobacter. The sequence continues at coordinate 12,969 of DAIQPR010000008.1, forward strand.
TTTTTTCATGATTTATTTGCCTTGATTACACTATATGCAATACCTGCGTTATCCAACTTGGTCTTATCGCCACCCATATCTTGGAGCTCTGAGTAGGGTCCCACCCTCAATCTCCAGGTAGTTTGAGTGTCTGTTTTATGCTCAAAAATTTTAGATTGAAGTCCTTGTAGCGCAAGCACTGCTTTTTGGCTTTCAGCTGCAGATTTATCAGCATAAGCTCCGACTTGAATCCAATAAATAGTCTCTAGTTTAGTTTCAGTTGCAGTTGATTGATCTACAGCTGCTGGAGCATTACTTTCAGAAGTACTTTCAGCAGTTCTAGGTTTTCCATATAAAGGTCCATTCGGATCTTTCAGCTCGTTACTAGTAGTGCCATCAGGGTTTAATTTAGGAATAAGCTTTGGCTCTGGAGCTCTCATATTAAGCCTCTCGGCAGGAGGATTTTTTTGCATAAAGTATGCCGCAGCAAGAGCAACACCTAAGCCTATAACAAGGCCTATCACCAAACCTAGAAGCGTATTTCCTTCTTCAGCTTTTAAATACTTTACCTCTTTGAGAAAGCTATCTTTTTTATTCATGATGGAATAATAATACCCTGAAACTGTTGAAGAAATTACATTTTTTCTGGTGCACTTACACCAAGCAGTTGAAGACCATTTTTTAATACTTGTTTAGTAACCACCAATACAGATACCCTTGCTAAACGTAAATCTTCTTCATCTACTAATACCCTATCAGAATTATAAAAAGAGTGAAAGTCGCTCGCTAAATCTCTAAGGTAAAAAGCAATTGCATGTGGACTAAGATCTCTTACTGCATCAGATAATAATTGTGGGAATTCACTGAGACGCTTTAGTAAAGCATGCACTGCATTACTATCTAATAGATTGAGGTTTGCTTTGATAACATCCTCTTCATTTCCACCCCATGATCTTAAAATCGAACAAATTCTGGCGTGGGCGTACTGTACGTAAAAAACAGGATTCTCGTCTGTTTGGGTTAGTGCAAGATCAATGTCAAAAACAAATTCGGTATCTGCTTTTCGAGAGATTAAGAAAAAACGAACTGCATCTCTACCTCGTATAAAGGCCGCATTTTTATCCTCTTCTGACATCCCTTCTTGAAAACCACCACTCCATTCAATCAAATCACGAACGGTTACATATGATCCAGCTCTTTTTGAAATTTTGACTTCCTGACCATCTTTCAAAACAGTCACCATCTTATGCAAAATATATGATGGGTATGTTTTAGGAACTACCCAATTTCTAGCCTGAGCAATCCCCTGAATTCCAGACCTTACCCTCGCAATAGTTCCATGATGATCACTTCCTTGAATATTAATTACTTCTGTAAACCCTCTTGACCACTTGCTTCCATGATATGCAACATCCGGCACAAAATATGTATACGTTCCGTCTGTCTTGCGCATAACGCGATCTTTATCATCTCCATCTTCAGTTGATTTGAGCCACAACGCGCCATCTAGTTCATACGTTTTACCGGTCTTTTGCAGATCTTCAACAGCCTGTTTTACAAGCCCATCGGTATATAAAGAGGACTCTAAATAGTAATTATCAAAATGAACTCCTAATGTTTTAAGGTCAATATCTTGTTCATTTCTAAGATAAGCTACTGCAAATCTCTCAATACTTTTTACGTCTTGAACATCCTTCGGAGAAGTTACTTCAATATCTGCAGCCTTCACAGTAGATCCTGCAAGATATGACTGCGCTATATCACTTATGTAATTGCCGTTATAAGCATTTTCTGGCCAACCTGGTTGATTTGGCTCAAATCCATCTATTCGAGCTTTTGTAGATATTCCAAGATTTTGAATCTGAACACCAGCATCGTTGTAATAAAACTCCTTATAAATCTTTTTGCCTTGAGACTTTAGCAAATTGGATAACACATCCCCTAAAACAGCCTGTCTACCATGACCAACATGAAGAGGTCCTGTCGGATTGGCTGATACAAACTCAATTAAAACATTTGGTCCATCTTCTGATAGAACCTGGCCATAGTTCTCTTTCTGAGAAAGGATTTTTTGAACAACCATCGTCTTAGTGGATTGGCTTAAGCGCATATTTATAAACCCTGGTCCTGCTATTTCTAATGCACTAATCCAATTTTTTACTTCAGGGTTGTTGTTAAGCTCTTTAATTAATTCTGTTGCAAGATCCCTAGGGTTCATCCCCCAAGGTTTAGCAATTTGCATAGCTATGTTTGTTGCCAAATCACCATGCTCAGCAACTTTCGGACGTTCTAAACGGACATCTATTGGAGCAGCAAGATTTTTTTCAAGTCGCCTACCGATTTCAGCTACGGCTTGATTAAAAAAGTTTTTTAGTTGTGTTGTCGTATCAGGAAGCATGACAAAAGTTTACTCCGTGGTGTATGCTAGAACTATGCTTTATAGATTTCATTCCAAAAATTCACCCGAGTGCATCATGCTCGAGGACTTATCTTTACGCATTTTCAATGTTCTAGGTCGAGAGTTAAGTAAAGAAGGTATTTTACTCGTAGAACAACTTCCAAGTCTAATTCAAGTTTTAGAAGGTGCTATTGCAAAAGACGCGAAAGAGCGAGAAAGCTTACCAGCCGATCAACTTAAAGCCGATCGTTTAGGTCAAAGAGCTTTCCCTTTCTTAGAGCTCCTTAAATCCTCACTTAAATATCAAGAACCCATTGTTTGGGGACATTAATTACTTTCAAAGTTGGTCTGTAAGGCTCTAGCAGCCTCTTCTGATGTCCTATTAGATCTCAAAGCAATACTATTAACTTGATCTAAGCCTATTGGGCCAACGTTGAAATACCTTGCTTGAGCATTTGCCAAATAAAAGCCAGATACACTTGATGCAGGATTCATGGCTAAGGACTCAGTTAATTCCATTTGGATTTCATGAGCCTGCAAAACCTCAAACATTGTGTGCTTAACAGTGTGCTCTGGGCATGCTGGATAACCTGGGGCAGGACGAATACCTTGATACTTTTCTGCAATTAAATCTTCATTACTTAAATTTTCATTTGCGCAGTAAGCCCATAAGTCTGTTCTAACGCGATGATGCATGCATTCAGCAAAAGCCTCAGCTAAACGATCTGCAATAGCCTTTAACATAATAGCATCATAGTCATTATTCTTTTCCTGGAATTCAAGAACTTTTTTATCAACGCCATGACCAGTAGTTACAGCAAAGATCCCGACATAATCTTTTTTGTTCACACTTGCAGGCGCAACATAATCTGCTAAACAGCGATTAGGCCTTTTTACTCCGTCTACAACTGGTCTTTCAGTTTGTTGTCTTAAACAATTCCATGTAAGCAAGGGAACTGAACGAGACTCATCTGTGTATAAAACAATATCATCACCTACACTATTTGCTGGATATAGACCAATCACAGCATTCGCAGTAATCCATCTGCCTTGAATTACTTTATCTAACATTTTTAGAGCATCTTCATACACCTTTGATGCTGAGTCACCAACAACTTCATCTTCCAGAATCTGAGGAAATTTTCCGGCCAAATCCCATGTTTGAAAAAATGGCGTCCAGTCAATAAACTTTGCTATCTCAGATAAATCAAAGTTTTTAAAGACTCTACGTCCAAGAAACTTAGGAGTTGCTATATCAAAATTAGACCAGTCAAGATTTTCTTTATTCTTTTGAGCATCATCCAAAGTAATTAAAGGAGTTGCTTTCTTATTTGCATGCTGTTGCCTGACCCTCTCATATTCTTCCTTAATCGATGTCAAATATGATGCTGCACTTTCATCAGATAAAAGATTGGAGGCTACTGACACAGATCTTGAAGCATCTGGGACATAAATTACTGGCCCCTCATAATGAGGTGCAATTTTTACAGCGGTATGAACTCTAGATGTTGTAGCTCCCCCAATCATAAGTGGGGTTTTTCTAGATTTAAAGTACTCATCCTTTTGCATTTCTTGAGCAACATAAGTCATTTCCTCAAGTGATGGTGTTATGAGGCCTGATAGCCCTATGATGTCGGCGTTTTCTTCTTTAGCCTTTTCTAAAATTTGGCTACAAGGAACCATCACTCCCATATTAACTACATCAAAGTTGTTACATTGCAAAACAACAGTAACAATATTTTTGCCAATATCATGAACGTCACCCTTAACGGTGGCCATGATGATTTTTCCTTTAGATCTTACATCTTTACCAGCAGCTTCATATTGTCGTTTTTCTTCTTCAATATAAGGAATCAAATGAGCCACAGCCTGTTTCATAACCCTTGCACTTTTTACGACTTGTGGCAAAAACATCTTGCCGGCTCCAAATAACTCCCCAACAACATTCATTCCATCCATCAATGGGCCTTCAATGACCTCAATAGGTCGACCACTTCGATTTGCAATTTCTTGTCTTACCTCTTCAGTGTCCTCGACTATAAATTGTGTAATTCCCTGAACTAAGGCATGGGTAAGTCTCTCTTTAACTGGTAATTCACGCCAAGCAAGAGTCTCTGCTTGCTTTACACCACCACCTTTGTAATTGTCAGCAATTTCTAGTAAACGCTCAGTTGGAGTTTTACCTTCTTTTTCTTTGAATCTATTGAGGACTACATCTTCAACACGTTCCCTTAATTCTGGATCTAAGTCTGCATAAACTCCTAATTGACCGGCATTAACAATACCCATATCCATACCTGCATCAATAGCGTGGTAAAGAAATACTGTATGAATTGCTTCTCTAACTACATCATTTCCACGAAATGAAAAACTGACGTTAGAAACTCCGCCACTGACCTTTGCTCCAGGAAGATTTTTTTTAATCCATTTTGTTGCGTTAATAAAGTCAACCGCATAGTTATCATGTTCCTCAATACCTGTTGCGATCGCAAAAATATTAGGATCAAAAATAATATCCTCAGGGGAAAAATCGATCTCATTCAAAAGGATGTCATAAGACCTTTTGCAAATTTCTGTTTTTCTTTCAAAAGTATCTGCTTGACCCTTTTCATCAAAGGCCATTACTACCGTTGCTGCTCCGTAACGTTTAATAAGCTTGGCTTGATGAAGAAATGGTTCAACGCCCTCTTTTAAAGAAATAGAGTTAACAATTGCTTTTCCTTGAACGCATCGAAGTCCTGCCTCTATGACAGACCATTTCGATGAGTCAATCATAATCGGCACTCTAGCAATATCTGGTTCAGATGCGATCAAATTCAAAAAACGAACCATAGCAGCTTTGGAGTCCAACATGGCTTCATCCATGTTGATATCAATAATCTGTGCGCCATTTTCAACTTGCTGACGAGCAACTTGTAATGCCTCATCAAATAAATTATTCAAGATCAATCTAGCAAAGGCTTTTGACCCAGTTACGTTTGTTCGTTCACCAATATTGACAAACTTGATATACGAATCTAAATTAAACGCCTCTAATCCAGCAAGTTTAAGTAAAGGGGTTGTATTTAAATCACTCACTTACTTGCTCCTTATAAGGATTCCAGGTGGATGTCCATTTTCTAGGTTTGCGATTTTGAACAGACTTAGCAATTGCGGCAATATGAGCAGGAGTTGTTCCACAACAACCACCTACCAAATTTACTAAACCGTCTTTTGAAAACTCATCTATCAGATGCGAGGTTATTTCAGGAGTTTCATCAAAACCAGTATCACTCATCGGATTAGGCAATCCAGCATTAGGGTAACAAGAGACCGCAGTGTCACAAATTTTTGCTAACTCAGCGATATAGGGCTTCATTAAGGTAGCCCCTAATGCACAATTTAAACCAAACAAAATTGGCTTTGCATGACGAAGACTATTCCAAAAGGCTTCTACAGTTTGACCAGACAAAATTCTCCCTGAAGCATCAGTAACTGTTCCAGAAATCATGAGCGGTAATTTTTGGTTTGTATTCTCAAAATACTCATCAATTGCAAATATTGCGGCTTTTGCATTTAAAGTGTCAAAAATCGTTTCCACAAGCAATAGATCCACGCCCCCATCTACTAATGCCTCTACTTGGTCATAATATGCTTGTCTTAAAGTTTCAAAATCAACATTTCTCGCACCTGGATCATTAACATCTGGTGAAATACTTGCTGTTTTAGGAGTTGGACCTACTGCTCCCGCTACAAATCTTGGCTTTTCTGGGGTACTAAATGCATCACAAGCTTTCCTGGCAAGTTTCGCTGACTCTAAATTCATTTTTTTAGCCAAATGTGCCAAATGGTAATCTTCTTGAGCAACAGAGGTTGCACCGAAGGTATTCGTCTCAATAATATCTGCACCTGCTGCTAGATATTGCTGGTGGATTTCTAAAATGACTTCAGGCTTAGTGATTGACAATAACTCATTATTTCCTTTTAAATCAATAGGGTGATTTGAAAGTTCAGGAATATTTCCACGAAAATCAGCTTCAGACAATTTATATTGCTGAATCATAGTTCCCATAGCGCCGTCTAAAATTAGAATGCGCTTTTGCAACAACTCTGGTAATAATTGACCTCGAGTATAGGAGTTGATGGGGATTTTTTTAGAAATATTGTTCATATAAATACTTAAAGATTGATTTACAGACTAAAGTCCTTTATTTTACATTTAACTGTTAAATTTATACGAGGTGTGACATGTTTACAGGTATGCCTGATTTTCATCAAAGCGTCGAGATGATGAAAAATATGTGGTCAAGCGCGGCAAAAACGAATGCTGAAGGCGCAAACTCAAGCTTTGGGCTCCCAGGGATGAGCGCAATGAATCCTTTTGGTATTCCAACTGTTGATATCGATGAATTAGACAAAAGAATAAAAGACTTGAAAAGTGTTGAGGCCTGGTTAAGTCTTAACTTAAACGTCTTGCAAACTACTATTCAAGGACTTGAAGTACAACGTGCAACCTTGTCAGCACTTCAAGGAATAGCTGATACCATGCGCGCATCTACAAATACAGAAGAACAAAATAAGGATGGCTCTCCTAATGCAGATCAAACTGGAGCTGCAGATTTAGCAAGCGCAGGTGGCAAACTTGCCCAAGACCTCATGGAGCAAATGTCAAAATCAATGACTAATATGATGTCAGCGTTTCCTTCTGGGGCAGGTCCAAAAACAAAACCTGCAAGAAAAACTGCCGCCAAAAAAAGTACTACTAAAACTACTGCTGCGAAAACCACAAGATCCCGTTCGAATCGAGCTGGCGCTTAACAAGACCTTTTCTCCAAAGGTAGTTCAAATGAGCGATAGCTTCGCCCATCGCAAAAGTCATTTGATGAATATCTAATTTGCGATGGAATAAGATAGGTAATATCTTTCTTGCTGTTGTTGGCTCTTTGCAAGCATCTAATGTTTCTTTTAAACGCGCATCATGATGTTCACGAAGTTGCTGAATTCGATAATGCAATCCAATAAATGGCTTTCCATGGGATGGCAATACTAAAGTTTCCTTATCGAGAATTTCATATTTCGCTATTGAGTCTAAAAATAGACCTAATGGATCCGCATCTGGCTCTGCATCATAAACGCTAATATTCGTTGATATTCTTGGCAACATCATATCTCCCGAAATCATGATTCTATCTTCGAAACATGCAAAAGATAAATGTTCAGGCGAGTGGCCGTGTCCACTTATTGCTCGCCAAATACGGTTTCCTATTTGTACCTCGTCTTTATCCATCACACGTCTAAAGCGTTGTGGTACTTGAGGTACTAAGTTACTGTAATGGTCTGCTCTTGCTCGAATCTTTTCAAGATCCTCTTCTTCAGTTAATCCATGTTTGTAAAAGTGATCTGCAGATCCACCGCCGCCAGAAACAGACCCAATATTTTGTCCGCCTTCTTTTGAACTTAGCCATTTAGCCATTAAGAAATCAGTCATAGACATCCAAAGTGGAACCTGCCACTTTTCACATAACCAATGCGCTAGACCCACATGATCAGGGTGCATATGGGTTACGATTACGCGAACAATTGGTAAGCCCTCTAAACAATTAGCGAAAATTGTTTCCCAGGCTTGCTTAGTAATATCACTGGTAATACCACAATCCACGATTGTCCAACCCTCTTTACCTTCAAAACAATCCCTTAACAACCACAAATTGATATGGTCTAAAGCAAATGGTAAAGGCATCCTTAGCCAAAATACTCCATCTTTGACTTTTTCAAGTTGTCCTATTTCAGGTAAAGTATCTCCTAAAGGGTAGTGTATATTTTCCATATATGTCTTAGTTTGTTAAGTACTCAATTAATGTATCTATTTTAAATGTCAAATTTTCCAAAACTTCTTTCTTCACAATATGCTTTTGACATGGCTCAAGTCATTTTAGAGGGATTTGAGAAACACTACCGAATTTTCCGTGAGGCTAGTCTACAAGCAAAAGACTATTTTGAGTCTCAAAATTGGCCAGGTATACGAGATTTAATTAAGGGCCGTATTGATTACTACGATGATCGCGTTAGAGAATGTGTAGTGTCCCTTGAAGAAGAGTTTGATGCAATCAATCTTAATTCAGATATTTGGCAACAGGTAAAACTTCATTACATTGGACTTTTAACCAATCACCACCAACCCGAACTTGCTGAAACGTTTTTCAATTCAATTATTACTCGAGTTTTAAATCACACCTACTACCACAATGATTTCATCTTTTTAAGACCTACCATTTCTACAGAATATATTGAAAATGATGAAATTAGATCAAAGCCTACCTATAGAGCTCATTATCCAAAAGACCATTCGGAGTTTAAGAAAACTTTTTTCAACATAGTTACAAGCTATGAACTTGCAATACCTTTTGAAGATTTAGATAAAAATTTAGATGATTTAATTGAAACAGTTGATGAAAAATTAGATAGATTTGAAATTTCAACTAATTTTCAGATTCATGTTTTAACATCGCTATTTTTTAGAAACAAAATGGCATATATCGTTGGAAGAATCATCAATGGCGATACAACAATTCCAATGATTATTGCTTTGCATTTCAATAAAAATAATATGCTTGAGATAGATGCAATTTTGTTAAACAAAGAAGAGGTGTATATCCTTTTTAGTTTTACGTATAGTTATTTTTTAGTTGAAATGGAAGTTCCATCAGCTTACGTCACTTTTTTAAGAACATTACTTCCTCGCAAACCTCGCCAAGAAATTTATACTTCTTTGGGCTTACAAAAACATGGTAAAAATCTTTTTTATAGAGATTTTTTACATCACTTAAATCATTCAACAGACCAATTCAGAATTGCTCCGGGTATTAAAGGTTTAGTCATGTTAGTTTTTGATTTACCAAGTTACCCTTATGTTTTTAAGATGATTAAAGATTATTTCCCCCCTCCAAAAGAGACTACAAGAGAACTTATTAAGTCTAAATATCAATTAGTAAAACAGCATGATAGGGTTGGCAGAATGGCCGATACCCTTGAATTTTCAAATATCGCTTTACCTTTAGATCGTTTTAATCCGGAGTTAATCGCAGAATTAGAGAAGCACTGTAAATCTCTTCTTTCATATACTAAAAATGATGCTGGCGAAAAAGAATTAACGATTTCACATCTCTATATCGAAAGACGTATGACTCCTCTAAATATCATGTTACAAAATGGCACTGATGAAGAAGTTGAAAATGGACTCATAGAATATGGCAATGCAATTAAAGAATTAATTGCAGCTAATATTTTCCCTGGAGATATGCTCTATAAAAACTTTGGTCTAACACGTCATGGTCGTGTCGTTTTCTATGATTATGATGAAATCGAATACTTTACGGATTGCAATATTCGTAAAATCCCACAAGCAAGAACTGAAGAAGAGGAATTATCTGGTGAAACTTGGTACCACGTTGGTCCCAAAGATATATTTCCAGAATCTTACGGGACGTTTCTGCTTGGCGACACACGTGTAAAAAAATATTTTCTAAAACACCATGCTGATTTCTTTGAGCCCAGCACTTGGTTGTATTTTCAAAACCTATTAAAAGATGGCCATACTCCGGATCACTTTGGTTATCCTGAACATCTCCGTTTTAAAAATCGCTCACCTAAAATTTCTACTCAATGAAAACATCAAACAATCCTCATTTACTAAACAACCTACTTGAAAATAATTTTTCATGGGCTGAAAATGTCACAAAAAATGACCCTGATTACTTTAAACGTCTAGCCTCACAACAATCTCCAGATTATCTTTGGATTGGATGCTCAGACTCAAGAGTGCCGGCTAATCAAATTATCGGTCTAGCTCCAGGTGAAATTTTTGTCCATAGAAATATCGCCAACGTTGTTGTACATACAGATTTAAATGCTCTTTCTGTAATCCAATTTGCTGTTGATCAACTCCATGTAAAACATATCATTGTTGTAGGCCATTACGGTTGTTCTGGCGTCAGAGCTGCACTAGATAATATTCGAGTTGGACTTGCGGATAATTGGATTCGTCACATCAAAGATGTTGATGATAAACATGGGGTTTATTTAGGTAAAGTTTTAGAACATCAAGAACGATTTAATCATCTTTGTGAGCTAAATGTTATCGAACAAGTTGTAAATGTGTGTGAAACAACTATCGTTCAAGACGCTTGGTTACGTAATCAAGAATTAACTGTTCATGGTTGGATTTATGGTTTGAAAGACGGCTTAGCGCGTGATTTGGGAATGAGTATCCAAAATCTTGATGAATTGAAAGAGCGCTATTCAATCATTATTGACTCATACAATAGTCGTCTTGAGTAATTCACTTCCATCGAATATCAAAGTCATAGAGCGAGGTTGGCTATCTGCCAATCAAGTGTATATTCATGACAATAATTTTGTTGATATTGTTGATAGCGGTTTTTGCTTACATGCTCAACAAACTGTTCACTTATTAAAGTCTTATTTAGATTCTTTACCTAGTCTTTTACCAAGGAATTTAATTAATACGCATTTACACTCTGACCATTGTGGTGGTAACCAAGCTCTTCAAGACAGTTTTAATTTAAATTGTTTAGTGCCAGAATCTGAATTTAATTCTGTTAATAATTGGTCATTGGCTGAAACTGAATTTAAAAATCTTGGTCAACCTTGTCCTAAATTTAGGGCTGATGGTTTTGTCTCAGTAGGTGAAATTATCAAAATTGGATCATATGACTTTGAAGTTCATGGCACACCTGGTCATCACCCCTTTTCTATATTGTTATACGCTCCCACTTTAAAGCTTTTGATATCTGCTGACTCTCTTTGGGGAAGTGGTTTTGGAGCTTTGTTTTCACAAATCACTCACGAAACTGGTTTTATTGATCAACGCAATAGTCTAGATAAAATTTCTTCTCTAGATGTAGCCCTAGTAATTCCAGGACACGGAAACCCATTTTCAGATGTTAAAGCCGCACTTAGGGTAGCATATTCTAGATTAGATTACTTTGAGTCCAATCCTTTGAAAAATATTCAACATGTTGCTCAAGTTTTATTTCAATTTATGGTGATGTTTAAAGTAAAACTATCAATCGTAGAATCTTTGGAATGGTGTAAAGAAACACCTCTATTTGCAAAGTGTGCAGGAATTTTAAACAAGAGTATTGAAGAACTCTTTCATGAAACTATTAAGCAACTTCACTCAAAAAATAGCTTGGATTTTAACCAAGATACAATTTTTTATAAGTACTAATTGAAAAGTTTTATGTGCTTTGAATAATTGGTGATATTACGAATGTAATATTTTAGGAAACTTATGGCCTATATTATTGATATCATTTTTATCAAATAAATCTTATGAAAACCTCTAGAAAAGATTTATTCGATAAAGTATGACTAATACCAATGGCCACCTGTTAGGCATACACAAAAATTAGCATACTGTTTCCGTGTAATAAAGATCAAATGTATCGTTGGATCAAGTTAAAAAACAAAGCTTTCGAGAACCGTAGCCCTCTTGAAGTTATCAAATAGTTTGGATTGGAGGGATTGTTTATGGTGAATTCTTATCTGGATTCAGAAATGTCAAATTGAATAACCGGTCACTTTTTGATAAATTTGGCCCTTATTTCATAATACTTTTGCCCAGCGTCGTATTGTTGCGCGTAGCTTGCGCTGCTGATCACTATTGATGGGCATAGTCTGCACCAACTCTAGGGCGTTTGCGGGCGAAAGGTAGGAGTACTCCAATAGCGCCTTACAAAACTCTCGATCTTTATCTCGCCCTGCCGCAGCTTTTGCAAGAAAGAGATCAAGTACATCAAGGCAGTATCCGACCCTACCATTGGTATTATTGTTTTGTACGCGATGTACGCGCATCATCCAGTCTTTTGGCAATATTGCAGTATCCGGTCCTACACCTTGAGCATAGTAGCCATAAGTCTCGTGGAATTGTGAGCCCTCACCAATTGCGCCATCTATCGCATCTGCTAAATCAGGAGCCTCCTTTGGATAGATGTCAGCCTCCATAGAAACGGTAAAAACCTTTTCTGGATTGGGTACTTGGCCAAGCATTGACTGGCTACCGATAATCACAAATTCATATTGGTTGGTGACATCAGCGCTGGCGCGAATGATGTGCTCTAACTCTTCTCGTGTCATGGTAATTCCTTGAAGTCTTGCTCATCCTGGGAGGATGTCAAAGAGCTACCAAACACCAATCCTTTTTTGAGCGCACTCACATCTTTCAAAATACGTTGGCGCACTTCTTCCGGAAGGATAGTCACCAGTGGTGAAGTTTGTCTAAGTTGCTGGGCATACCTTGTGCGGCCAAGCACTTTTCGCCAAGAGCCTGCACTTAAGATGGTTTGCCATTCACGCCATAGGCTGGCAGACCTTGAATCACCATTAGCAATCCAACGATCCAAGGTGTCTTGAGCTTGAAGTAGTAATGTAGGATCAACTTTCACTAATTGAACCGCTTCTTCATGTAGGGCAAGACTTTGTAGATCTTGAAGTCGGTGTCCTGCGTTATCTGGCAAAACGCGTACTTCTACATTAGGTGCAATACGCTTAGACCTTGCTCCTGCCGACCCTACTGGAGAGGCTTGTATGGTATCTCCTGCCAAAAGAGCTAGCTCACCACTAACGCCTAAAACAGACATTACCCTCAAATACGCTCCAATAGAAGGAGACGGATCACCAGCCTCAATAGACCTTAGAGTGTTGCGGGTGAGCTTAGCAAGTCTGGACAATTCAACCGTGCCAAGTCCTTGCGCTTTTCGTAAGCGCCTTATGCGATCGCCTAGTTGCAATAGCAACTGGCGCTCTAGGATAGGATTAAGTTCAGAAGTGTTCATTTGATTATTATTTTAACCATAAACTTATAATTTGGTCAATATAATGACCAAATTATCATCCTAAACATAGTTGAAGTTCCTAAATTGTTGAATCAAGAATTAATCATGAAGGTCATCAGAGATACCTAAAGAGCGGGGTTTGACTAAAAATGATAAAAACCCATCGGACGTTTCTAAAAAATGAGAATATAAGGCATGGTGGAAATGTTTAGCGTGGGCATGAGTGGCAAGCAAAAGTTTATGCAAGAGCTCAGGGTGGAGGATGTATCAAATGTTTCTAAATTTCAAGATTTAAAAGGAAATAACATTCGTTAAGTGTTTTCCCACTTTAAATAAACTATTAAACATTATCGATTTTTAACATCATTTAATTTTTAAACTAGCTACTATCTATATGTTTATTATCAAAACCAGTCTTATTTAATGACGAATTCGCTCTCACCTATTACTTAAACACACATCACTTTAATGGTTTTAAATCGTTATTCCACTGTTACGCTTTTAGCTAAATTTCTAGGCTTATCTACATCTGTTCCTAAGACTAGC
>DAIQPR010000151.1:0-5890 GCA_036787315.1 Polynucleobacter sp.
CTCTTGTGCTCCTAATTGTTACGCTAATGAAATAAAAGATAAAAATAATCGCTTACGTGTATTTTTATATGCAAAAAAAAATATCAAAGAAGGCGAAGAGTTATTCTATGACTACAATTTAGAAATAGAAGGAAAGCATACTAAAGCACTCAAAAAAGATTATCTTTGCAAATGTGGTTCTAAAAAGTGTCGCGGAACAATGTTGAGTAAAAAATAAAAACGTATATGCTTTTTATCAGCCTACCAGAATTAGAAGCCGCTATTAACTATTGGAGAAATCAATCTCCATCAGTTGGTGATGAGTTAATGTTATGCCCTGAAGTTTCAGCTTTAGCTAAACCATATGCTGTTTTAATTATTCAAGGCGCTCAACGTATCGCAGTTGACCATCTTGATGCAAAAGCACTGGCCGCATGGAATGCATACATGAGTCATGTTCATAAAAGTTCTGATAGATCTTAATTCTTTAGGAGATTGATTTGGACTATGGAGAATTCGATTACATTATTGTTGGTGCTGGAAGTGCTGGTTGTCTTTTAGCAAATAGACTGACTCAAAACCCTGATGTAAATGTCTTGTTATTAGAAGCGGGGGCTAAAGATGACTATATTTGGGTACACATTCCAGTAGGTTATTTATATTGCATTGATAACCCACGCACAGATTGGCAATTCAAAACGGAGCCTATTGAAGGCTTAAATAATCGTTCTCTCTTATATCCTCGAGGCAAAGTAATTGGAGGCTGTTCGTCTATAAATGGCATGATTTATATGCGTGGTCAAGAACAAGACTATAACGAATGGGCATCAATTACCAAAGAGCCAGAATGGTCATGGATTCCATCGCTTGATCGTTTCAAAAACTTTGAAAATTATTATGATGGAAATAATGAGTGGCACTCTGATAAAGGAGAGTGGCAAGTTAGTAAACAAAGGCTTCAGTGGGAAATCTTAGATCAATTTAAAAAAGCCGCTAATGAGTTTGGTGTTCCAGAAACAGTGGATTTTAATCGTGGCAATAATTTAGGAGTTGGTTATTTTGATGTTAATCAAACTAATGGTTGGCGATTAAACACAGCAAAAGCGTTTTTGAAAAAAGCAACCAAAAGACCTAATCTAACCTTAATCACAGGCGCATTTGTAGAGTCTTTGGATATTGACCCAATCACTAAAGTTTGTAAAGGGATTCATTTTGTTGGTGGGGGTAATGCTCATACGGCAAGATGTAAAGGAGAGGTTTTATTAAGTGCTGGATCTATCGGGTCAGTTCAAATCCTTGAAAGGTCTGGTATAGGCCAGGGCCCTTTACTTCAAGATCTTGGTATACCCGTTATCCAAAACTTACCTGGCGTTGGAGAAAATTTACAAGATCATTTGCAGTTAAGAATGATCTTTCAAGTATCTGGAATTAGAACCCTAAATACAATGGCAAATAACAATTTTGGAAAAGCCAAAATTGGGCTTGAATACTTATTCAATAGATCAGGACCCATGTCTATGGCCCCCTCGCAATTAGGTATGTTTATTCCAAGCTCTGAGAAGCATGATCGTCCTAATTTGCAATATCATGTTCAGCCATTGTCTCTAGAGCGCTTTGGAGAGGATTTACACCCTTTTAATGCTTTTACAGCAAGCGTATGTAATTTGCGACCAACATCAAGAGGAAGTGTTCATATCAATAGTAAGGATGTATTTGCAAAGCCTTCTATCAACCCGAATTATTTATCTTCCAAAGAAGATCAAGAGGTAGCTATTGATGCTATCAAGATAACGCGAAAAATAGTTGCTAATCCTGCCTTACAAAAATATAACCCTACAGAAATTAAGCCCGGCATCAGCTTGCAATCGGATCATGATTTAATTAAGGCTGCGGGTGATATAGGCACAACTATATTTCATCCTGTAGGAACATGTAAGATGGGTGCATTAAATGACCCCATGGCTGTATTAGATGCGGATTTAAGGGTTAGAGGTATACAGGGACTTCGGGTTGTTGATGCTTCAGTGATGCCAAAGATAACTTCTGGCAATACCGCCGCGCCTACAATGATGATAGCTGAAAGGCTTGCAAGTTTATTAAAATAACCTCGTATAAACCCCTATGATTTGGCACTATCCGAATTTGTTTTTTTATAATATTCTCAGTTGCTTATGACTAATAATTCTTCCTCACTTATTCTTGAAACGCAAAACCTTTTTAAATCATTTAAAGGGTTTGTTGCTGTCAATGATGTAAATTTAAAAGTTCGTGAAGGAAGTATTCACGCTTTGATTGGCCCGAATGGCGCCGGTAAAACAACTTGTTTTAATTTGTTAACTAAGTTTTTGTCTCCTTCAAGTGGAAAAATTATCTACAAAGGTGAAGACATTACAACTCTTTCCCCAGCTCAAATCTCAAGAATGGGCGTTATTAGATCTTTTCAAATATCCGCTGTTTTTCCACACTTATCTGTTTTAGAGAATGTGCGCATCGCATTGCAAAAACAACTGGGTAGTGAATATCATTTTTGGAAATCTCCAAATACTTTAAATGTACTTAATGATCGCGCAATCGAATTATTAGAGTTGGTTGACCTTCAAGACTTCTCTAATCAGTTAGCGGTTAATTTACCCTATGGAAGAAAACGTGTTCTAGAAATAGTTACAACTTTGGCAATGGACCCTAAACTTATGTTACTTGATGAGCCTACTCAAGGAATGGGGCATGAGGATGTGGAGCGTGTTACTCATCTGATTGCAGAAGTTGCCAAAGGAAGAACGGTATTAATGGTTGAGCATAATATGAAAGTTGTTTCAACAATCGCAAATACAATTTCAGTTTTGCAAAGAGGTTCTATATTAGCTGAAGGATCTTATGAAGAGGTTTCAAAAAATCCACAAGTAATGGAAGCATATATGGGGCAGGCGGCCGCGACATTATGACGATAGCTTTAGAAATAAACAATTTACAAGCCTGGTATGGCGAATCTCATATCCTTCATGGAATTAATTTAGAGGTTCATCAAGGTGAGGTCGTTACCTTACTTGGTAGGAATGGCGCAGGTAGAACTACAACTCTACGCTCTATATTAGGCCTAACAGATAAGCGAAGTGGGTCGATAAAGATAAATGGAAAAGAAACCGTTCATCTTCCAACTCATCAAATTGCTCCAATGGGAATCGGGTATTGCCCAGAGGAGCGTGGGATTTTTTCAACTTTAACAGCAGAAGAAAATTTGTTTTTACCTCCGGTTATTAACAAAGGTGGATTTAGCGTTGAAGAAATATATGAGATGTTTCCAAATTTGTATGAGCGACGTTCTAGCCCTGGTACTCGATTAAGCGGCGGTGAACAGCAGATGTTAGCAATGGCGCGAATTTTGCGTACGGGTGCGAATATTCTATTGCTTGACGAAATTACAGAAGGTTTGGCTCCAGTTATCGTTCAAAAACTTGGCCAAGTGGTGAAAAGTTTGCGACAAAAGGGATACACGATTATTTTAGTAGAACAAAACTTTCATTTTGCTGCGCCTTTAGCCGATCGGCATTACGTTGTAGAGCATGGTACGGTAGTTGAAGTAGTTTTAAGTAGTGAGTTAGCTCAAAAAACAGATATATTAAATAGTTATTTGGGTGTTTAGTTAATTAAATAGATGGGGAAAAACATGAAACTTAAGAAATTAGTAACGGCATTGATGCTCTTATCTTCTGCAGCTATTTCAGTTGCTGCAGACAATAAACCTATTAAGATTGGTTTTATTACCGATGGTGCTAGCTTGTATGCAGACATTGATGGTATAGGCGGTAAAGAAGCAATGGAAATGGCTATTGCTGATTTTGGCGGAAGCGTATTAGGAAGAAAAGTTGAGGTTCTATATGCTGACCATCAAAATAAGGCTGATATTGCAGCTGGAAAAGCAAGAGAGTGGATTGACCAAGAGGGTGTAAATGTTATTTTTGGTGGTACAAACTCAGGCACTGCATTAGCTACGGCGAAAGTTACTGCAGAAAAAAAGAAAATTTATATTAATAATGGTGCTGGAACATCAGCATTAACAAATCAGCAATGTTCACCTTATACAATTCACTACACTTATGACACGATTGCTTTAGCTAACGTTACAGGTAAGGCAATGGTAGAAAAAGGTAATAAGAACTGGTATTTTTTAACGGCTGATTATGCCTTTGGCGAGCAATTACAAAATGATGCATCTAAAGTGGTTTTAGATAATGGCGGTAAAGTCCTTGGCGCTGTTAAGCATCCATTAAATGCAAGCGACTTTTCTTCATTTTTATTACAGGCTCAAAACTCTAAGGCTCAAGTCTTAGGTATGGCAAATGCTGGTGGAGATACAATCAACTCTGTTAAAGCAGCTAATGAGTTTGGCATTAATAAGACAATGAAACTTGCTGGTTTATTGGTTTTTATTACAGACGTTCATAGTATTGGTATTAAAAATGCATCTGGTTTATTAGCAACAGAAGCATGGTACTGGGACTTAAACGATGAGACTCGTGCATTTGCAGGTAGATTCATTCAAAAAATGAAACGCATGCCATCTTCTGTACAGGCAGGTGATTACTCTTCAATGTTGACATATTTGAAAGCGGTTAAAGCAGTTGGTACAGATAATCCTGATCAAGTTTTAGCTGAACTTAAAAAAATGAAGATCAATGATATGTTTACTAAGGGTGGATACATTCGTAAAGACGGTACTATGATGCACGATATGTATTTGTTTGAAGTTAAGAAGCCTGAAGAAGTTACTAAGCCTTGGGATTATTATCGTGTAGTTAAAAAGCTTCCTGGTGAACAGGCATTTAATACATTGGCTGAATCTAAGTGTTCATTCATTAAATAATTTGGATAATTAATGGAATTATTTGGCTTACCATTGTCCGCTGTCCTTAGCCAACTCCTTTTGGGGTTGGTTAATGGCAGTTTTTATGCTGTTCTGAGTTTAGGACTTGCAGTTATTTTTGGTTTATTAAATGTGGTTAATTTTGCGCATGGTGCTATGTTTATGATGGGCGCAATTTTTACTTGGATGGCTTTAACCTTCTTCGGTATTGGTTATTGGCCAATGTTAATCCTTGCGCCTTTATTGGTTGCAGTAGTTGGAATACTGATTGAAAAATTTTTATTAAAGCACTTATATCAACTTGATCATTTATACGGGCTTTTGTTAACTTTTGGTTTGACACTAATTCTAGAGGGTGTTTTTAGATCATTCTTTGGTGTTTCAGGTATGGCATATAGTGTTCCTGATTCTCTAGCTGGCTCAGTTGACGTCGGATTTATGTTTCTTCCGATTTATAGAGCTTGGGTAGTTTTAATTTCTTTAGTCGTGTGTTTTGGAACTTGGTTTGTTATTGAGAAAACAAAAATCGGTGCTTACTTGCGTGCGGGCACGGAAAATCCAAAGCTTATTCAGGCTTTTGGTATCAATTTCCCATTGATGGTCACGCTAACTTATGGTTTTGGCGTTGCTTTAGCAGCATTTTCTGGCGTACTTGCATCGCCAATTATTCAAATTTCACCATTGATGGGCTCTAATTTGATTATTACGATTTTTGCTATTGTTGTCATTGGTGGTATGGGTTCAATTATGGGGTCAATATTTACTGGTTTAGGACTGGGTATTATTGAGGCGATTACTAAAGTTTTGTATCCCGAAGCTTCCAGCACTGTAGTCTTTTTGGTGATGGCTTTGGTCTTGTTAGTTCGACCAGCTGGTCTTTTTGGTAGAGAGAAGTAATGAATATAAACCAAAACAAAGTTTTTTATGTGGCCCTTATTGTTTTTGGCTTAGTTGCCCCTTGGTTTTTATATCCCATTTTTTTAATGAAAATCCTTTGCTTTGCATTGTTTGCATCAGCATTTAACTTGTTGTTAGGTTATACAGGATTGT
>DAIQPR010000152.1:0-4890 GCA_036787315.1 Polynucleobacter sp.
AACTGTCGTCTATTATTTTTTTGAACTTTTAATTTTGACATTTAAATAATCCTTATAAGTTATTGAATTTATAACGAATTTATAAAAAATAAATTATTAGTTTTATTATGTTCTTAAATTTAAAAATATGCATCACATCTAAGTAAGTGCTTACCCTAAAGCATGTCAAATGCTTGTCCTTCGATTTCAAAAAAAGTGGACGCTAATGCTCCAACAAGACTATAAAAACGCAAGGAAGGATGATTTTGTAGTACTTCAAATAATTCAGAGGACCAGGTTCGAATGTGTTGGTTAAAAAACACTTTTTGTTGCGTTAAATTACAAACACTTAAATCTTCCCCAGCAACAAGATACCTCATGACCTCACATAGACAGGCAATGTGATCTTCCGTCTCAGACATATCATCAGAAGCCTGTAAACCAAGTTTTAAGAGTGCCTCTCTCAATGCAGCTAAAGGCTTTTCGTTTAAAAAGCCTGTCAAATAATATGATCCATAGAGAAAAATTTCTTGCTTACCAACCCCAATAAAGGCATTTTCGTATTCATCCTGCCATTCTTGGACGCTTGAATTTTTGGCGGCATCCACCAATTCTTGCCACGGTGCAAACAATATTGAGGACTCATATTGAATTCCAACATCAATATCCTGACCAAATTGTGCTATTTTTTGTAACAATTCTGCGGAAGGTGGTTCATAAAATAATAATGCGAGCAGTCCATATAAATCAGCTCTAGCCAAATCCTCTGGAGTTAAGTTCGAATCTAAATCTAATGAAGTTGTAGTTTGTTTTTCTTCTGACATGCATAAACCTAATTAAAATTTTGTTGTTGCATCATATCGATCACCTTGCAATCACCACACATTTTCAAGCGTTGTTGTGCAACTCCGCTAAATGCTGGGTGAGAACCAATTTTAGATAGCATCGTTTCAATCATTTTTTCTGTGGCAAATGGCTTTGCGCACTTAATACAATGAAAAGGACGTGTTTCATTTAAAACAACGCGTAATTTTCTTTGTTGGGTATCTTTCAACCTAGGAACTAAAGTAATCGCGTTTTCAGGGCAAGTCTTTTGACACAATCCACACTGCACACAGTTTTTTTCAATAAAACTAAGTTGCGGTATTTCTAAATGATCTAATATCGCACCTTCTGGGCATGCACTCACACAAGACATACATAAGGTACATGAATTTTTTTCTACTTCAATACCACCAATGAGTGATGTAGCACTTAGGGGAATTGATTCATTCTCCTGAATTGGTAATGGAGCATTTTCTAAAAGATGCTCTAATGCCATTTCTAGGGTAGCTCTCTTTTCTTTCACAATTGCAAAACTTGCCAAAGGTGTTAAAACTTCTTGTTGCCCAAAAGAGCAAAGAGTGTCATCTAAGAATTGAATATCTGCTAAGTTTTCTGCATTGCGATGATTTCCCATCTCAATCAAATGGACTCGTTGCTGATAGCCTAAGCCCTGCAAAATTTCACCAAGAACTTGTATTTGCTCTTTTAACATTCCAATATATTGCTTAGATTCTTCACCGCTTGCTAGTATCAAAATCTCGCCAACTCCATGCGTCAGCATCCCTAACCACAAATCAATTCCAGAAGCTGCAATATGGTGAACTGAGAGAGGTAATGTGTGTGATGGCAATCCATGAATTTTTTTATTCAATCTAGCAGCTCGACCTAAAGCCGTTAGCCATTGATCGCCACCCTCTGAGCCTGAATGCAATAATATTGTGGGTGCATTATTTGAGGTACTAGCCTTTGAGTATGCGTCTACGAGAGTTTTTATTTTCATGCCCCAATAGGGCATTGTTGGATTTGCATATGTCATTGCACCAGATGGGCAAGCAGTCGCACAGGCACCACATCCCATACATAAATGTGGATTGACACTCACCTTCCCTTTGCCCGCAACAAATACAGAACTTATAGCTTGTGTAGAACAAATATCAATACAACTACTACACCCAACTTTATCGTTTCTACCATGAGCGCAAATGTTCTCTTGGTACGAGAAGAATCTTGGCTTTTCAAACTCACCTATGGAATTCGTAACTTCATGAACTACTGAAAGTAATTCATGTTCATTTTGACCTGCATAGAAATACCCTTTAGGTGGTTCGGCTATTTTTAAAAATGCTTCATCCTGAACATCCACAACGATATCAAACTCACCCGTTACGGCAGGATATTCATTTTTAAATTGAATCGCTCCAATTGACCCACAAGCAATTTCACAAGCTTTATTAGAGTCACATATATTCATATTGATTTGAAAACTATTATCAATAGCAGATTCAGGACAAGCTTGAACACATGCTCCACATCTAGTGCATAAATCTAACTGAATCGGATTAGAAGATTTCCACTGTGCAGTAAATTTCCCTAAAAATCCTTTTAAAGAATGCAAATGTGCATTAACAATTAAAAATTGCTTTTCAATAGGCAATGGCTCTGAATCGGTAACTATTACAGTTACAGCCGTATCTTGATAAAGTTTCTGCGCAATCTTAAAAGCTTTTTTACCAGGACCAATAATACAAACACGAGCCCTAGTGCTATCGTAACTTACTGTAGGGAGAGGGTCAGGAGGCGGCAATTTTGACAAAGCTAATAAACTGATAATTTTGGCGTTAGCCTTGTCCCCATCTTTCGACCAAGCTGCATTCTCACGAATATTCACAAAATGAATCGGAGAAATAAGTGGCTTTTCTGATTGCTGACTCACTGCATTAAATAACTCTCGCTCTTGAGTACAAGCTACAACTAATGGAACATCACCAGCCAGTTCTTTTGCAAATGATCCTATTTCTTGTCTACACAATCCTGAGTAGATTTTTTCATGACCTTCAATATGCTTTTTTAAAAAAGCATCGTCTAAAGGCATCGATTGATTACAGTTACAAATGAGAGTCCGAGTCATCTTTAAAATCTTTAGGTAAAGTTGATATATTAGGGCTAGTTGGATGATTCTCTGATTGGCTTTTTTCTGAAGCTAATTGGTCTTGATCTTGATTAATAATTACTTTTTTGGGCTCTATCTCTAGAGAACCTGACTCAGGTTCAACAAGCTTATTAAATAAACCAAGCATCGTTGATTGAACCATTTTTTCTAACATACCTGCTGGTAGTGGATCCTCTTTAGAGTAGTCATCGATATAAATATCCAAACCATCCATAACGTTATAGTGAGGATCTGAGAATAATTTCTTCATGGCAGCATGGTGAACATCATCACTTACATCCTTTTGCACAAATAAAGAAAAATCAGAATCTTTACTTAATTTATCGACATCCTCTAAGCTAGGTCCTTGCTCTGTTGAGTGAGCATCTAATGGCGTCTCAGTCTCTATTAAATCTTCATTAACTAACGGAGTGTCAACAGGACTTGGTTCAATACGCTCTGTCTGGGTTTGACTGGATTTGAGGGCAGACCACCTTTTAAAAAAGTTACTCATCGTTTAAACCCCTCATCCAGTCCGCGGGCAGCTCCTTTAAATGACTCTGGCCGATGACGCTTTTTCACTTCAGGGCGATAATTTTCAGCAACAAATTGATTTAATGACTCTAGAATGAGCTTATCCATAGGCAACTGATCAACTTGTTCACCACCATCTAACAATCTTGCTGCTTCGTTATAGCTCAACATCACTCGATGGGGAACTGCAATCTCAGCTTGCAATTCTTCAATGAACTCTAAACGCCACATTACAAACCAACAAGGTTTATCACTGGTCACATTCAGGTAATAGCCCTCTGATTCATCAACATAAATATCAAGATAAAAACCTGTAAATAACCATTTCTTTTCATTGGATAAATCTGAAATCTTATAAGCCTTTATTTCTCCAAATGAAAAAGACTCAGACATCATCAGAGCAGCATGCTGACCAATATCAACTGCGACCTCATCCAAAACCCATTGATGTGTAATCCATGGATTATCAATTGGCTGTTGTCGCATAACGACGGAAATCTGAATTCCCATTAGGTATTTTGAATAACGATGCTCGGAAATTTACTACTCATATCTTTTGACATATTGGCAATTTGAATTGCCACTTTTCTGGCGATTGCTTTATAACTCTCACTAATTGGACTATCTGGATCAGCAACAACTGGTGGACGTCCGGCATCTGATTGCTCACGAATCGATAAGTTCAATGGTAGGCTACCTAAAAATTGTACTTCATAATCTTTACACATTTTCTCGCCACCACCAGTGCCAAAAATATGTTCTGTATGGCCACATTCTGGACAAATATAAGTGCTCATATTTTCCACAATACCCAAAATAGGAATTCCGACTTTCTCAAACATCTTCAGACCTTTTCTAGCATCTAGCAATGCAATATCCTGAGGAGTTGTAACAATGACCGCCCCGGTAACAGGAACCTTTTGAGAAAGCGTTAATTGAATATCTCCAGTACCTGGAGGCATATCAACTATTAAATAATCTAATTGCTGCCAATTTGTTTGTCTGAGTAATTGCTCCAAAGCAGAAGTAACCATTGGTCCACGCCACACCATCGGACTATCTTCCTCTATCAAAAATCCAATTGAGCTTACTTGTAAGCCATGACCTTGCATGGGCTCAATCGAATTTTCTGCATAGGAATCTGGACGTCCAGAAATACCTAGCATCATTGGCATACTTGGGCCATAGATATCAGCATCCAAAATTCCAACGCGAGCACCCTCTGCGGAAAGCGCCAAAGCCAAATTAACCGCAGTCGTTGACTTACCAACGCCCCCTTTACCACTTGCAACGGCAATGATATTTTTTACCTCTGGCAAAAGTTTCACACCACGCTGGACAGCATGAGAAACAATTTCCATGGAAACATTTACGCTAACATTCTTGATTCCTGCAATATTCCT
>DAIQPR010000152.1:4900-5884 GCA_036787315.1 Polynucleobacter sp.
TTGAATAGCTGCTTTGCGAATAATATCGAACTGACTTTTTGAGGGATAACCAAGCAAAATATCAAAATAAACATCACCATCATCAATTTTTAAGTTCTTAATAACCTTAGAACTTACTAAATCCTTACCAGTATTAGGGTCAATTACACCTTTTAATACATCCATTATTTGTTCGTTGGAAAACTGCAAAATTTTCTCCTTTAAATAGCCTAATTTTCAATAAATTACCCATTACTTTAATGGGATACTAAAATTAAGGTATGAAATCAAATCATAAAAGAATTTTAGTCACTTCTGCTCTTCCATATGCCAATGGACAAATCCATATCGGGCATTTGGTTGAATACATTCAAACTGATATTTGGGTGCGTTTTCAGCGCATGCAAGATCATGAAATTTACTACGTCGGTGCTGATGATACACATGGAACGCCAATTATGCTTAGAGCTCAGGCGGAAAATATCACTCCTACAGAGCTAATAGATAGAGTATGGCACGAACACAAAAAAGATTTTGATGATTTTTTTGTTTCTTTTGACCATTATGGCTCTACAAATTCTCCAGAAAACCAAATTTTGTCTGAAGAAATTTATAAAACCCTCAGAAATAATGACTTAATTGAAAAAAAGTCCATTGAACAAGCTTATGACCCTGTAAAAGGCATGTTTTTGCCTGATCGTTTTATTAAGGGGGAATGTCCAAAATGCCATTCCAAAGACCAATATGGGGATTCATGTGAAAAATGTGGCTCAACTTACTCTCCTACCGATTTACTAAACCCTTATTCAGTAGTAAGCGGTGCTACACCTATCAAAAAGGTTTCCGAGCACTACTTTTTTAAATTATCAGATCCAAGATGCGAAGCTTTTCTTAGAGATTGGACCCAAGTTAAAACCCCTCTTCAGGTTGAAGCAAAAAATAAAATGAAGGAATGGGTCGGTGAGTCCGGTGAGAGCAAATTAAGCAACTGGGATATTTCAAGGG
>DAIQPR010000153.1:0-5788 GCA_036787315.1 Polynucleobacter sp.
TGTCTTCAATCGCTTGAATGATGTCTATTTTTTTGCATCCTGTATAGAAGGAGTTTCTGATTTAGTTGAAATCAGTCCCAATAAATATAGTGCAACTCTTGAAACAAAAATTGCTTATATTCGAATAAAGTTTCAAATTATTGTAGAGATACAGGAATCTATACTTCCAAACAAAATTGTTGCAAAGTCTGAAGGAACCCCCTTAGGAATGGTGGGAAGATTAATTTCAACCTCTACTGCAAATCTTTCGGAAAATAATGGCAACACTCAAATCGAATATTTAATTGATGTTTCTCTCACAGGGAAACTAGGCAGTCTTGGTCAGCCAGTAATTAAATCAAAAGCAAAAGAATTAGAACGTCAATTTGCAAAAAATTTAAATTTAGCATTTCAACATAAAGAGGTAAATTAATATGCATTCGTTTCAATGGGTAGAACCTAAAACGCTTACTGAAGCTCTTGATTTTCTTAGTATGGATGACCCAGATATCCGCATGGTTGCTGGCGGAACAGCTCTCATGCTAATGATGAAATCTGGAGTATTTACTCCCAAAAAATTAATCAATTTAAGAACGGTACAAGGTAACTCTGATATCTTGATTAAAGATGATCATCTTTGTATAGGTTCACTGGCTTGCCTATCAGAGATTGAGCATTCACCTTTAGTTGCCAAAGAACTCCCCAGCTTAAAGGCTGTTATGAAAAAACTTTCTAATGTTCGAGTTAGAAATGTCGCAAGATTGGGAGGTGCTCTTTCTCATGGCGATCCTCATATGGATTTACCACCTCTTCTAAGTTGTCTAGATGCCTCAGTTCGGATTCAAAGTAAGAACTCGGAAAGATTGATAAAAGTATTAGATCTTTATCTTGGCTACTATGAAACTGCACTTGAAAATAATGAATTAATTACAGAAGTATTAATTCCATTAAAACCTGATTATCAATCTACTTATATCAAGTGCACTACAAGATCAGCTGATGATTGGCCGGCTCTAGGAGTAGCAGTCAATCTACATTTAAATCAAAATATATTAGAAGATATTCGTATCGTTATCGGTGCAGTATGTGAAACACCCACCATGTTGACACTTACTCAAGATTTTTTAAAAAATAAAACTATTAATGATTCAGTGCTAAATGAAGCTGCCAATATAGCTTTAACTGAAATTAACCCACTATCTGACGAGTTAGGCTCTTCTGAATATAAATCACATCTTGTTAGTGTCTACCTCAAACGAGCAATTAAAACAATAATTAATAAAGGAGCTAATCATGAGTGATTATCCAAATTCATTAAAAGAAGTAGGGCAGTCATTTCCTAGAAAAGAGGCAAGACATAAAGTAACCGGTCAAACAAACTATACCCATCATGTAAAACTCCCTGGTATGTTGATCGGAAAAATCTTTAGGAGCACTGTGGCGCATGGGAAAATTATTTCAATTGATACTTCTCAAGCAAAAGCCTATCCAGGTGTTTTTGCTGTCTATACATCCGAAGATATAAAGTCAATTATTCCCGACCCTTACTATGGTCCTGCCTTCTTGGATCAGCCTATATTAGCTATCAACAAGGTGCATTTTGTAGGTGAACCAGTTGCAATTGTTTTAGCTGAAGATCCTCATATTGCAGAGAATGCTGCTCAATTAATTACCGCTGAGTATGAGGAATTACCTGCTGTTTATGATGAAATTGAGGCGATGAGCTCCGATATTGTTGTCCATGATGAACTAAAACCATCGGGCACATTTCCTGACTTAAAACATTTACATGGCAAAAAAAATACCAATATCGCATTAGACTACCACCTCAAAAGAGGTAATACACAAGCTATATTTGATTCAGCTGAGCATGTTTTTGAACATACTTACCATACTCAACAAGTAATGCATACTCCTCTTGAGCAAATGGTTTCTGTAGCAGATGCTCACCAAGATCAAGTAACAATTTATACAGCGTCTCAAAGTCCATCTTTTGTTAGGCTTGAAATCGCTCGTCTACTTGGGATGCGTGAAAATCAAATTCGCGTGAAGGTGCCACATTTAGGTGGAGGATTCGGTGCAAAGCTATATATCAAACTAGAAGCTTTAGTCGTAGCAACATCTCTACTGACTAAACGTCCTGTAAAAATCTCACTAACTATGGAAGAGCAGTTTTACACCATCACTAAACACCCAACGACTTTTAAAATTAAAAGCGCTGTGGATAAAAATGGAAAAATTCTCGCGAGAAGATGTGATGTGTGGTGGAACGGTGGAGCATATGCTGATATAGGTCCTAGAGTAACGCAAAAATCTGGATTCACTGCAGCTGGACCTTATGATATAGAGAATGTTGAAATTGAATCATATGCACTTTATACCAATAGACCACCATCAGGAGCATTAAGAGGGTTTGGTATTCCACAATTAGTTTGGGCATATGAAAGTCATACTGATCAAATTGCACGAGCTTTAAATATTGACCCCCTAGAGATTCGAAGAAAAAATATTTTAAAAGAAGGTCGCCCTCAGGCGACTGGAACAATCATGAAAGGTGCAGAAATTGAAAAAGTACTTGAATCAGTTGCTGCAAAAATTGATTGGAGTAAACCATTTGATAAAGGCACAGGCACTATTAGACGTGGAAGAGGAATAGCTATAGCTTTTAAAGCTGCTGTAGCTCCTACTACATCAACAGCCATCGTGATGATTAATGCAGATGGTAGTTGTATTTTATCTATGAGCTCAGTAGATATGGGTCAGGCCTCAGATACTTCAATGGCTCAAATCGTTGCCGAAGTTCTAAATTTAAATACTGTTGATATTAAAGTAAGTCAACCAGATACTGATATGACACCATATGACATGGCTACACTCGGATCACGTTCTGTATACCACATGGGTAAAGCTGTGAAATTAGCTGCTGAAGATGCAAAAAATAAGCTCGAGAAAATGGCTCAAGACTTAAACTTAAGTAAACCCTATCATTTCAGAGATGTTTTTATAAAACATTATGGTATGCAAGCAGGCTCCATCCTTGGATTTGGAAGCTTCATTCCTTCGTATACCCCCCCAGATAAAAAAGATGGCTCTACATTAAATGCAACACCATTTTGGATGGTTGGTGGAACAGGTGTAGAAATTTCAATTGATACTGAAACAGGTCATATCACGATTGACCGCTTAATTAATGTAGTTGACTGTGGTAATCCAATCAATCCAAAAATTGTCGATACCCAATTATCTGGTGCTGCAATTATGCAACTTGGGTTTTCATTGACAGAAAAAATGAATTTAGATGCAGGACAAGTAACGAATGCTTCTTTTGCTGACTATAAAATTCCTGGATTTAATGATATTCCTATAGTTATTGAAAACGAGGCTATTGAAGCTTATCAAATTGATGGTCCATTTGGTGCAAAAGGTGTTGGTGAAAGTGCAACTTTTGGTGTCTCTCCAGCTATTGCAAATGCTATTGAAGATGCTGTTGGTGTAAGAATCAATGAACTACCAATGACTCCAGAACTCATTTTTAATGCAATGCGCAATGCGCAACAAAAATCTTAAGGAATGAAAATCGTGAATCAACTAATACCCATTCAATTCAAGTTAAATGGTAAAACCATAGAAACCGAAGTCCAAGCCCAACAAAATATTATTGAACTATTAAACAAACTCAACCTTAAAGGCGCGAGGGAGAGTTGTGGTCAAGGCCTCTGTGGCGCTTGCACAGTGATTGTTAATAATAAAGCTGTTTCAGGCTGCTTAGAGTTTGCGAAATCTTTAGATAAAACCGAAGTAAGAACAATTGAAGGCTTGGAAATAAATGGTGCTTTAGATCCCATTCAAGAGTCATTTATCGAGACTGGCGCTTTTCAATGTGGCTTTTGTACTCCAGGATTTATCTTAATGACTGAGCAGCTTCTAAACCAGAATCCTAATCCAACAGATGACGAGATCAGGCACTATCTATCAGGTAATTTGTGTAGATGTGCTGCTTACCCTGAAATCCTAAAAGCTGTTCATTTGGCTGCACAAAAAAGAGCAAGTAAGTAAAGTTAAAACATAGATATATCAAATGGAGACTAAGATGACAACTACAACATTAAACCCTCAAGATGTGCCATGGTACCGAACTCTTTCAAAAAAACATTGGCTAATTCTTCTAGCAACTAACCTAGGTTGGATGTTTGATGGATTTGAAAATTACGCATTAATACTCACGGCTGGCTCAGCATTCAAGCAATTACTAGACCCTTCTCTATTTAGTTCTATACCCTTTTATATCGGTTCAATTATTGCCATAAATTTATTTGGATGGGGAGTTGGTGGAGTTGTCGGTGGAATCTTAGCTGACTATATTGGTCGAAAAAAGATGATGATTATTTCTATATTGGCCTATTCAATAATGACTGGTCTTTCTTCTTTTGCTTGGGATTTTTGGTCTTTTGCTATTCTAAGATTTCTTGTGGGTGTCGCTGTTGGGTCTGAATGGGCAACTGGCAGTTCTATGATGGCAGAACTTTGGCCTGATAATGCACGTGGCAAAGGTGCTGGTTTAATGCAATGTGGTCTAGGTTTAGGCTTCTTTATTGCATCAGTAACCTGGTTATATATCTCCCCAATGGGCCCTGATGCATGGCGATATATGTATTTAATAGGGGTATTACCAGCACTTTTAACCTTGTGGATTAGAAGAGCAATTCCCGAATCAGAACTTTGGGAAGAGGTTAACAAAAAAAGAATTGCAGCTATCAATTTACAAAAGAATGGTAATGAATTAAATGATGACCAAAGTAAATTAGCAAAATTTACTTTGGTCGATCTTTTCACGGATAAGTCCTTACGGAAACAAACTATTGTTATTTTCCTTATGTCTTTAACAACTACCGTCGGCTTTTGGGGTATTTCAACTTGGGTTCCTCCATTTATAGCTTCAATCGCAGGAGCAAGTGGAAAATTAGCACCTCAATGGGCTAGTTATGCTGGAATGGCTTACACTGCAGGTTCTGTTACTGGATATATCGCATTTGGATTTTTAGCTGATAAGTTTGGTCGCAAACCGGTCACAATTACATTCTTTTTGATTTCATTAATTATGACTCCAGTATTCTTCTTCTTAACCAAAGATTTAACATGGTTATTGATGCTAGCATTCATTACAGCTGCTTTTGCTAATGGACAATATACTTGGATGCCAGTCTGGATTCCAGAACTCTACCCAACAAGAATTCGTGCAACAGCACTTGCATTCGCGTTTAATGCACCACGATTCATTGCATTCTTAGGACCACTATTAGCTGGTTCGATGATTGTGGCATTTGGAGGCTTTGGAAAGGCTGCAATGGTTTTAGCTTCTATCTATATTTTAGGAATACTTGTAACTCCAATGTTAAGAGAAACAAAAGGTCAATCCCTA
The DNA here is from genome assembly GCA_036787315.1 of Polynucleobacter sp. Taxonomy (GTDB): domain Bacteria; phylum Pseudomonadota; class Gammaproteobacteria; order Burkholderiales; family Burkholderiaceae; genus Polynucleobacter. The sequence continues at coordinate 5,399 of DAIQPR010000153.1, forward strand.
CCTAGATAATATTTCTCATTACTTGTTAGAAATAGTAAAAAGGCCGTTATATTTTTAACGGCCTTTTTTATTCAAAAACATTGCAATTAAAATTCAATACTGTATACGATTCACTAATTCCCCAAGAATATTTGATACAGTATCCGTTGACTCTAGAGGTGTTAAATGTCGAACACCTTTGATTACGGTCATTTTTGAGTTTGCGATAGATTGATTTAAAAATTGAGACATAACTATTGGGGTTGCATAATCCTCCTCACCAACAATAATTTCAGTAGGGCATTTAACCTTAGCCAATTCGGCTCTTAAATCAAAAGCACCCATCATTTGACAAGTACTAGAAAAAGCGTTCACATCATTTCTACAAAAAATATCTATGCATTTTTGAAC
>DAIQPR010000154.1:0-5682 GCA_036787315.1 Polynucleobacter sp.
GGTAAGGAGTTTTATAAGCGTGTCGGACAATTAGTTCCTCCTGTGATGGTTGAAACAGGAAAAGTTAAAGAGGTAATAAAAATTGGAGATGATATTGATCTAAGTTCTTTACCAGTGCCATTAGTGAGCATGCTGGATGGAGGCCCTTATATAACCTCTGCAATTGGTATTGCAAAGGATCCTGATTATGGTCGTAATGTTGGATGTTATCGATTTATGATACGGAATGATCGTGAAACTGGCATTGATTTGGTGGGGGCTTCTGATCTTAAATTATTTTATGATCGAGCCTTTAAACAGGGTAAGCCTTTACAGTTAGCAATTGCAATTGGCGTACATCCCTCTATTTTGATGGGGGCTGCTCATATGGTAGATACTGGACGTGATGAGTTTGAAATTGCTGGAGCTATTGCAGGTGAGCCTGTTAAGTTAGTGAAATGTGAAACAGTCGATTTAGAAGTACCCGCTGATGCAGAAATTGTTATTGAAGGTGAGTTATTACCCATAGGTTGGACAGAAGATGAGGGAAGATTTGGGGATTTCACTGGTTTTGTAGGGCCAATCAAATTTAATCCTATTTTTAGAGTTACTGCGATTACGCATCGTAAAGATGCCATTTTTTATGCTTTACACATGCCGGATGAAGTTGATTATTTAATTGCTCCCCCTTTGGAAGGTTCTGGGTGGCAGGTTTTAGCTATTGCTGGAGTTAAAGCAACTGCTGTATATGCTCCAGCATCTGCAGGGTGTAATCTTCATCTGTATGCCTCCATTCGAAAAAGACCTGGGGAAGGTAAGAATGCCTTAATGGTTCTTATGGGACTAAAACGTGTAAAACATGTCATTGTTACTGATGATGATATTGATATATTTAACCCCCAATCATTAGAGAGAGCTTTAGCATATCGAGTTAGACCTACTAAAGATATAGTGATAGTTGATGAAGCAAGAGGTTCTCATTTGGATCCGAGCACACAAATTCATGTAACAAAAGGGGCCTTAGCTCCTTTGACGGCAAAATGGGGTGTAGATGCAACAATTCCTGAGGGAACAGATATTAGAGAATATGATCCGATTGCTTATCCATTTGAAGATAAAATCGGTCAGTTAAATAATCAAACTAAAGATAAAAATATTTTATTGCTTGTTGAAGAAATTGCGCAGTTACTTCATGAGCCAAAACATTTTTACGATGTTTTGGAATATTTCAGTGATGTATCACAGCGTCAAATTGTTCAGGCGTGGGGTAAGCTCAGAGATGAGAAAAGGTTAGATAGAGAAATAAGTACTGGTCGATATATATTGAAGAGGTAAGTATTTAGTTATTTCTTAAAAAATAAACTATAAATATTGCAATATGCAGATGCATCATTAGTTTTTAAGATTGAGTAAGAGACAAATAAAACTATTGGCTAATTAATCTTCCTAAAATGGTTTAACATAAAGTTAATAAAAAAATAGGAGATAAGAAATATGAGTCAGACCTTAGAACAATTCGCTAGTCAGTGCCACGATTTTCTAAAAAACAATCCTGGACCAGTTGGTCGTCAAAAAGTAGTTGAGGCATTAAAAAGTGTTTTAGTTGATAAAGAATTTATTGCAAAACACATACCACCAAGTACAGGTGAGCGTGAAATTATTTATCAAGATTCTGAATTAGGATTTTGTATTTTGGTGCATCATTATCTTGGACCTAAAAGTTCTGATCCGCACGATCACGCTCATTCATGGGCTATTTATGGGCAGGTACATGGTAAGACTGAAATGCGAGATTTTGAGAAAGTCGAAGATGCTAGCTCTGATAAGCCAGGTAAAGTAAGGGCTACTAGGTCTTACGCATTAACTCCTGGCATTGCTCACCTTTATAACGAAGGTGATTTACATGCCCCTGAGCGCAAAGACTCTACAACGCTAATACGCATTGAAGGTACTGATATGTCAAAGGTAAAGCGTTTGAAATATGAAGTAATCTAAGCTTAGTAGGTTTTTTGGGTGAGTATTAATCCATTCTCCTATAGGACAAAATTTGGATTATTTGGCATATCAAATTTAGCTTTAATAATAAGGATTCACTTTGACGATTCAAACGGTCGACGCAAAAACTTTAAAGCAATGGTTACATGGAAAAACTGAGATTGCTCTGTTTGATGTCCGTGAACACGGTCAGTATGGAGAGTCGCATCTTTTTTTAGCAACCTCAGTTCCATATAGTAGACTTGAATATGATGTCGCTCGACTAGCTCCTAGAAAATCTGTAAGGTTAGTTGTCTATGACGAAAACGGTACTGGGGTTTCAGTTAAAGCGGCAGAAGCTTTGAAGCGTCAGGGCTACAAAGATATTTATATACTAAGTGGTGGTTTACAAACATGGCAGGATGCAGGATTTAATTTATTTGCAGGAGTTAATCTTCCATCTAAAACCTTTGGTGAATTAGTTGAGAGGAAATGTCATACACCTAGAATTAGTGCGCATGATTTAATGAAAATGATACGTGACTGTGAGGACTTTATTGTTTTAGACGGTAGACCTCAAAGTGAATTTAAAAAGATGAGTATTCCTGGGGCACAATGTTGCCCAAATGGAGAGTTAGCCTATCGTATTAAAAGTTATGTTAAAAACCAAGAAACCAAAATCGTTATTAATTGTGCAGGTAGAACTCGAAGCATTATTGGAGCGCAAACTTTAGTTAACTTAGGGATTAAAAATCCGATATTTGCGTTAGAGAATGGTACCCAAGGTTGGTTTTTGAATGATTATGTTTTAGATCATGGAAAAGATTCTCAATACGCAGCTCCTTTTGTGGATGAAGAGATCGCTCTTGCTTGTAATGATCTGGTAAGAAAATTTGATATCCCTTTAATTACAGATGAACATTTTTTACTTTGGAAGAATGAAGAGAGTCGATCTTTATTTCTTTGTGATGTTAGAACTGCTGAAGAGTTTCTAATTGATGGACTTCCTGGAGCTCAAAACACGCCTGGGGGACAATTAATTCAGGCTACGGATCAATTTATAGGTGTTCGTAATGCTCGAATTGTTCTTTATGACTCTGATGGAGTAAGGGCAATAATGGTTGCTAGTTGGTTAAAGCAAATGGGGCATGATGTTGCTGTTTTAAAAGAAGGAGTCAAAAGTAAAGTTAGCTTATCAAGTAATAAGATAGATTATTTACTTGGCGTCAATATTGTTAAGACAGAAGATTTATACCAACTTTATCGCAATGATGATGTAACTATCTTGGATATTCGTAGCAGTATGCAATACCGTAAGGAGCATATAAAAAATTCTTTATGGGCTATTCGTCCCAGACTGCAAGAAGTTATTGTTGATGCTAAAAAATCAATCTTGCTGATTTCAAATGATCCTGCGCTAACTTATGGCGCACTTTTGGAGCTTGATGGATTAGATTTTGATTTAAAGGTATATGAATTAGTGGATGGAGGGTTCCCGGAAGAACTTCAAACTATTTCAACAGCGAACACACTACCTGATGAAGATTGCATAGATTTCTTATTTTTTGTTCATGATCGGCATGATGGTAATAAAGAAGCAGCACGTCGTTACCTTGAGTGGGAGACTGGTCTCATTTCACAGTTAGATCAAGAGGAAATTAATTTATTTTCAATCATTCAGTAACAAGAAATTTCCAACTAAACCTATCTTTGAGAACGAATTAATTGTTAAATGAATTAAATAGTGCCTACAATACTCATAGTGATTTAGCAGAGAAAAAATTTTAGTAAGAAGGTATCAATAATTAAAATGGCAAGAAAAATAAGCTTACGTCATTTGCGATCGTTTTTGGAAGTTGCAAAAACCGGATCATTTACCTTAGCATCAGCTAGATTATTTCAAACTCAATCTACCTTAACTGCGACGATACTTCAATTTGAAGAAGAGATTGGTCTAAAGCTCTTTGAACGATCGACAAGAAGAGTTGAATTGACTGAGGATGCTATAAGGTTTCAACCTGTAGCTGAAAAAATTGTTCGTGATTTTGATAATGCACTCAATGACCTTCAGGCAATTTCTAAAAGCCAACGAGGATTAATTCGTATTGCTGCTGCTCCATCTATGGCAGTACATATCCTATCGCCTGCATTAGTTTCATTTCGTCAACATTATCCTGATGTTAATATTTCAATCCAAGATGCGGGCTCTGCCAAAATTGAACAGGCTGTACTTGATGGAGAAGTTGATTTTGGATTAACGAGTCGTCTTCATAATTACCCTGAACTTGATTACCGTCCAGTGCTTCATGATGCTTTTGGGGTTGTGATGCCACATGGGCATGCTTTGACTAAAATAAATCGACCCTTAAAATGGTCTGATCTAGCAAGTCACTCATATATCGGCCTTACATCCGACACAGGGATTGGTGCTTTACTTAAATCATATCCTGAAATTTCGGTTGGAAAAAACTCTGATCCACATGATCATGCTTCAAGCACCACTTCCTTATATGCAATGCTAAGATTAAGCGGTAAGATCTCGGTACTACCTTCTCTAGCCGCTAAAGCTGGTCCAATGCAAGAGTTCGTATTTGCAGAATTAACAGAGCCTATTATCCAGCGTGAGATATGTCTCATAACAAGGCATCTCCGCTCGTTTTCACCCAATACCCAGCGTATTTTAGATGTTTTAATGGAAACCATTAGTAAGTTGAATTAGTTCAGTTACCAGATACATTTCTCTCCAATCTCTTTATCGATTTCTTATTAATAATTACCCTTATTTATTGATAAAAACGAATAATAGGCAAATTTAATTAATTTGTGCTGACTAATCCAAGATATTAGACTGAAAGAACACAAACATATTGAGTGTTCTTGGTATTGATATTTAAGGGTGAGCATGACAGATCAAATGAGAGTAGTTGCGATTCAGCAGCATGGCGGTATCGAACAGATGAAGTTCGATCAATGGCCTAAACCAACAATCAAAGCAAATTTTGCCATTGTTGAGGTTAAAGCCTGTGGGTTAAATTACATGGACGTATTTGTCCTGCATGGTATGCCAGATTTACCGACGAAAATGCCAAGAATACCTGGAGGCGATGTTGTTGGAGTTGTCAGAGAAGTCGGTGAGGGAGTTTCTAATGATTGGGTTGGTAAAAGAGTTGTTCTATTTCCGCGATTTCCTGAGGGGGGGGTGTTAGGTGAAAACGGTAATGGTGGACTTTGCGAATATATCTGCGTAGACCATAGACAATTAATCGAAGTTCCGGATGAAGTGACAGATATCGAAGCTGCTGCATTGCCAATTGCATATGGAACTTCTCATCGGATGTTATTTACTCGTGGGCATTTAAAGACTGGTGAAAAAGTACTAATTCTTGGAGCAAGTGGTGGAGTAGGGGTATCTTGCTTACAGTTTGCAAAGATGGCTGGTTGTGAAGTTTATGCCTGTACCAGCAGCGAAGAAAAAAGTCAAAAATTAAAAGCCTTAGGTGCTGATCACGTTATTAATTATGCCGATGAGCCTGATTTTTCTAAAGCGGTATGGGCTGCGACAGGTAAAAAAGGTGTAGATGTTGCAATCAACTTTACAGGTGGTGATACATGGATACCTACTCAAAGAAGTATGGCTGTAAAAGGTCGGATTCTTACCTGTGGGTCAACGGTAGATCATTTATGTAATATTGATGTTCGTTTTTTGTGGTTTAGAGAAATGGAAATCAT
>DAIQPR010000009.1:0-25649 GCA_036787315.1 Polynucleobacter sp.
TGAAGCGATCAATGAGTCCCTAAAAATTGATTTATTAGAAAATGAATTTTTAGATATTAGCAAGCAATTTGAAATGGATGCTCAATTTTTTGACTTAAGCAAAAAACCAAGAGTATTTATTATGGTTTCTAAATTTGGTCATTGCTTAAACGATATATTGTTTAGAACTCAATCAGGAAATTTACCAATTCAGATTGTAGGGATTGGCTCAAACCATCAAGACTTTGAATCTTTGGCGGATTCTTACAAAATACCGTTCCATTATTTTTCAGTGAAATCATCTACTGATGAAAATAAACAGCAGGCTGAAAAAGTCCTATTAGATGTTGTTGAAAGCGAAAAGATTGATCTTATTGTTCTTGCACGATATATGCAGATATTATCCCCGCAAATTTGCGAATCATTGCCAGGTAAAGTCATTAATATTCATCACTCTTTTTTACCCAGTTTCAAAGGTGCCAAACCATATCTTCAAGCTCACCAGCGTGGGGTAAAAATTATTGGAGCAACTGCACATTATGTAACTAATGATTTGGATGAAGGTCCTATTATTGAACAAGAGGTTGCTAGAGTAGACCACTCTATGAATCCTGAACAGTTAAGTTCAATCGGTAAAGACGTTGAATCGCAAGTTCTTGCGCGAGCTGTTAAATGGCATGCTGAACATCGCATACTTCTGAATGGCAAAAGTACGGTTGTTTTCCAGTAGTTTATTAGAATATTATTTTGCTAATTCAATTTTTGCTATAGCAGCTCTGTGGACCTCATCTGGACCGTCTGCTATGCGTAGGATTCGTTGCCAAGCATAGTTATAAGCAAGTTCAAAGTCTTGGCTCACACCAGCACCTCCATGTGCTTGAATAGCCCAATCAATAATTTTTCCTGCCATATTTGGGGCTACGACTTTTATCATAGCAATTTCAGCTCTTGCTGCTTTATTGCCAGCAACATCCATGGTGTGTGCTGCTTTAAGTGTTAATAATCTTGCTTGATCTATTAAACATCTAGACTCAGCAATTCTTTCATGCCAAACGCTATGGTCCGCAATAGGCTTTCCAAATGCAACTCTTTCCTTTAAGCGCTTGCACATCGACTCTAAAGCGCGCTCTGCGGCACCAATAGAACGCATGCAATGATGGATTCTTCCGGGTCCAAGGCGACCTTGAGCAATTTCAAAACCGCGTCCTTCTCCAAGTAGGATATTAGTTGCCGGAACTCTTACATTGTCTAATATAACTTCCATATGGCCATGTGGGGCATCATCATATCCAAACAATGAAAGTGATCTAACAATGTTAATTCCTGGGGTATTTCTTGGAACTAAAATCATTGATTGTTGAGTGTGTTTGGGTGCTTCAGGGTCTGTTTTACCCATAACTATAAAAATTGCACACCTAGGATCACCGGCTCCTGAAGACCACCACTTACGTCCATTGATGATGTAATGATCACCGTCTTTTTTGATGCTACATTGAATATTTGTTGCATCGCTTGAAGCGGCTTCGGGTTCTGTCATTAGGAATGCTGATCGAATTTTACCTTTCAGTAAAGGTTCTAACCATTCATCTTTTTGTGCTTCGGAACCATATCTTTCTATAGTCTCCATATTTCCTGTATCTGGTGCATTACAGTTAAATACTTCAGGTGCAATATGAGAGCGTCCCATAATTTCACAAAGAGGCGCGTACTCTAAATTATTAAGTCCTTCAGGAGCTCTAGTGGAGCGTGGTAAAAATAAGTTCCAAAGTTCCGCTGACTGTGCTTTAGGTTTTAAATCCTCAATGATTTGAGTTGGGATCCAAGCATTGCCATTTTTTCTATTGGATGCGATTTCTTCATAAAAGATCTGTTCATTAGGATAAATATGTTCATCCATAAAACTTAAAAGTCTAGCTCTTAAATCTTCTACTTTTTTTGAGTATGCAAAATCCACAAAATCTCCCTTATATTTTTAATTTGATTGTAAACTGTAAAAGAGAAACCCATTGTTCTACTAATGTTAAATCTTTAAAGAAGTTTAGCTTTGGGTATAGTTAATTTAATTACATTATTATTGGAAATATGCTAATTATCTTATCACCAGCAAAGACTCTTGATTTTGATGAGGTGGATACACTTCTACCTACAAGCTTACCAGAGTTCATTCCTCAGTCACACGAGCTAATTCAAATATTGAAGAAATTTTCTACCCAAGAAATTTCTGAATTAATGTCTTTATCCGATAAGCTTTCAGCTCTCAATGTGGCACGTTATGAGACTTGGAGCAAAAAATTTACGCCACAAAATAGTAAGGCTGCTATTTTTGCATTTAACGGTGATGTTTATGAAGGCTTGGATGCAGGTACCCTTACTAGGAAGCAACTAGAGTTCTGCCAAGATCATTTAAGAATTTTATCGGGCTTATATGGGATTTTGAGGCCTCTAGATTTGATGCAAGCTTATCGTCTAGAGATGGGTACACATTTAAAAAATAAAAAAGGTTCTGACTTATATTCCTTTTGGGGAAAATCATTGACGGAGTCATTGCAAATAGAACTTGCTAAACAAAAAAAGCCATTTCTTTTAAATCTCGCATCTGAAGAATACTTTAAGGTTATTGCTGCAAAAGAAATTTCTTATCCTATTATTTCCCCGATATTTCAAGATGAAAAAGATGGTAAGTTTAAGATAATTTCTTTTTATGCAAAAAAGGCAAGAGGTTTAATGGCACGTTATGCCATTCAAAACAAAATACAAGATCCCTCTCAATTAGAGGGTTTTAATTTGGATGGTTACTATTTTGTAAAAGAACTTTCTAAACCATTCGCACCCGTTTTTCAAAGAAAGCATGCAAATTAATGCCTATTTCTAAATCAGCTCCCAAACCCATTACTTCAACGCGAATTGCGACTAAGGTGAGGAACTCTCCTGAAGTAGATAAATTAGTAGCTGAGGTGTTAGCTTTAGCTGCATCAGGCAGTAAGCTTGAGGATAATTTTTGGGAAAAGAAATTATTTGAAAGATTAAATCGTTTATTAGTAAACCAAAATCAAGTTGTTTTAGATTTGGCTATGGATCAAACTTTTAAATCACAGACTGCTGCTTTTGAAATCTTAGCTGATGCTATCGAAACTACTTCCGAATCAATGGTCTATGAATTCGAAGGCAAGTTTTATGATGTTTTGCTTTTAGCGATTCCTATCATTGCTCAGACAAGGTATGCCATACCGTCTGGACCAATTCGAACAGCTTTAATTGCGGAAACAGTCGAATATTTAAAAGAATTTGTTTTAGCTAAAGATATCCATTTATCGATAGTACCTTGGTTATATAGCATTGACCAAATACCCCAATCACACTCTCGGACAAGACAGTTATTAGACAAGATGGCCAAGTCAGCTGTTGAGCAAGCTGATGTTGTATACCAACTGAAGGAAATGCCAGAGACAATTCAGGTTTTAGCTGATCCAAGGTTTATATTATGTGCTGTTGCTGTGGAGCAAGGTTGCCCGATGTTCACTTGGCAAGCTGAAGAGCATCAGCTTATTGAGAGAAGTATTTCCTTAAAACATTGGCAAGAGGCAATGCGCTCTGTCATGAGTGAGTTATTGCCTGGTTGTGAGTATGAGCTTTTATTACCAGATGCTTTTTTTACAAATTGTAGAGAGGCAGATAAAAAAGTTAGGCCGCTAAGTTTAACTGCCGCTGTTAATTATTTGGAATCTACATTAGGTGTTACTCCAGCAGAATTATCTTGTGTCGTAGCGCCTTTTGGACAAGAAATTACAGATGAGTTTCGAATATCTTTTGCTTTAAAAGGCCACCCTGAGATTATCTATGGTGTGGTGTGGCCCTTGTACGATCGAGAAACCGTATCGATGGATGATATTGAGATGGGTGGATCTGGGAATGCGACGATAGACCTTATATCTGATACCTTGCATTTAGCAGGTGTTGGAGATGTCTTTAAACATGCGATGTTGTTCACGCCTGAAATGTGTGAGGATTGCGGTGTACCTTTATTTCCAAACAGATCTGCAGAAGTGGTTCATGCAGAAATGCCTGAAGATACACCTGCGCAGCAACTGTTATTTCATTAAATCGACTTCTTTTGTTTTATCAATAGAAGCAAGTTCAGGGTGGGAACAATAATCTAGGAGTCGTTGACCAGCTTTGCTATCGAAGAGCATAGCTTTCCCTGGGATGATGAACCAATCTACACGATGGACCATATCTGTGAAATGAGAGATGCCATTCAAAGCCTCGATACCGCTCATCGTATACAGTTTCTTATTAAACAACAATAAATAACTATTACCAGATTGTGCAGTTTTAACTTTTACATTGTTTTCACAAGTCCAGATTGTTTCTGGACCAGCTTTTAGCATCTCGTATTTTTTCTCATCTTCAACTAACTTTTGAGTTGGTGCTGGAGTATTTGTTGGTTTTTTTTGTGCAAAAGAAGGTGATTGAAAACAAACAACGAGTGCCAAAAGGGGAATAGCAAGTAGAAGATTTTTCATGAAATTTGATAAATATTTTTTTGAAAATAAATTAGCTTTAGTCATATCAATTAAACCAATCTAAGGAGTGAAGTTGTGGAAATTGTTTTGCTGAATTCTTGGCTCGCTGAAGAATAGTCCAATAATATCTATAACTGGCTCTGTCATGAAGTTTGCCATTAAATTGTATTGGTCCCCAATTTGCATTTTGGGCCGTCATCAAGATTTGAACAGCTTCATCGACTTCGTTAATCTTAGGGCTGAAGGCTTCAACGATGATAGGTACTTGATTAGGGTGGATACTCCATTTTCTGGTATATCCAAATAGATCTTTTGCCTTTATACAGTCATCTTCAATACGAGTTAGATCTTTAATTTCTGTGCAGACATTGTGCGAAGGTGTTTTAGCGAAACGATGGCTAGCTGCTGAAACTTCAAGCATTGCTCTTGTAACAAGAGGGTGATTAAATTGATTAATATCCATTGCACTTGCAGGGATGGCTCCCATATGTTCAGAAACAAAATCCATTAATCCAAAACTTAGACATTCGATTTGAGGGATTGCAGCGATTGAAAAAACATTTTGTAATGCTGCATGAGATTCAATCAAAACATGTATTGGAATAAGAGTTTGTAGCCCTTTAGCTGCAACTTTTTTGTTGATGAAACTGATGAGCTCTATAACTTGTTCGGCAGAATCCACTTTTGGTATGGTGATGTATGCTAGCTTTTCTGAACAATGCTTAACAAGGATTTCAATATCTTGCTCAAAATGAGCATTTTTAGGATCATGAACTCGCACTCCAACTCGGTTAAAACTATTTTGTTCACTATTGATTAATTCTGAAACCAATTGTGCGTGTTCGACTTCTTGTCCAATCGGAGCACCGTCTTCGCAATCGAAAGTAATATCAAAGCAAGGCCCTAGTTCTTGTTGAAGGGCTAGGGCTTTTTTCATTCTTACTTCCGTCCCACAATAGTGGTCGCAAACAGGTAAAGCCTTTGGAGCTTTACCTTCAAACAGAACTTCGGACGGATTGTTGTTGCGAGACATTAATTACAAAAGGTGCTTTACGCCGTCTCTTTCCTCAAGAAGTTCTTTTAATGTAAAGTCCATTCTTTCGCGAGAAAATTCATCTACAGGTAAATCTTTAATAACGGTGTACTCACCATTAGCACATGTTACAGGAACACCGTACATGATTTCTTCAGGAATTCCATAAGAGCCATCTGAAGGTACGCCCATAGTTACCCATTTACCGTTTGTGCCTAAATGCCAGTCGTGAATGTGATCGATTGCTGCGTTTGCTGCTGAAGCTGCAGAAGACAAGCCTCTTGCTTCAATAATAGCTGCACCACGCTTACCAACTGTTGGAAGGAATGTGTTTTTGTTCCATTCTTCGTCATTAATAATTTCTTTAATAGACTTGCCACCAACAGTAGCGAATCTATAGTCAGGGTACATTGTTGGGCTGTGGTTACCCCAAACAACTAATTTTTCAATATCAGCAACTGCACAATTAGCTTTTGCTGCTAATTGAGATAGAGCACGATTATGGTCAAGTCTTAACATTGCTGTAAAGTTTTTAGCTGGTAAATCTGGAGCAGATTTCATAGCAATGTATGCATTTGTATTAGCTGGGTTTCCAACAACTAAAGTTTTAACTGTTCTTTTCGCTACAGCGTTGAGTGCTTTACCTTGTGCAGTGAAAATTTGTGCGTTTGCTGACAATAGATCTTTTCTTTCCATTCCAGGGCCACGTGGACGGGCACCAACCAAAACAGCAAAGTCAATATCTTTGAATGCTGTCATTGGGTCACCATGAGCTGACATGCCTTGCAATAATGGGAAAGCGCAATCATCGATTTCCATCATGACACCTTTAAGGGCATTTTGTGCTTTTTCGTCAGGAATTTCTAATAATTGCAAAATTACAGGTTGGTCTTTACCAAGCATATCGCCATTAGCAATACGAAACAAAAGAGAATATCCGATTTGACCGGCGGCTCCGGTTACTGCAACACGCAAGGGTGCTTTTGACATAACTAGCTCCAAAAAAATTGTAAATAATGACTCTAAGACAAAAAATGATACATATTTTTTATCTCACAGAACCTATATGATATCGATTATGGAATTGAATAATGACAATTTATACGAAAATTTTCAAGATTTGCCTCTGTACGCCCAAATTAAGCACTTAATTTTGGAGGCATTGGAGTCAGGAGTTTGGAAATCTGGAGAAATTATTCCCAGTGAAATGGATTTGGCAAGTCAGTATGACGTTAGTCAAGGGACGATTAGGAAAGCACTAGATGAGTTAGTTGCACAAAATATCTTAATTCGTAAACAAGGCAGCGGTACCTTTGTAGCAACTCATCAAGAAGAGCAAAGTAAGTATCGTTTCTTAAGATTAGCGAACTCAAAAGGTGAAATAGAGGATTCCATCAATAAATTATTATTGTGTACCCATCAAAAAGCGCCTGAATCTGTTTATAAAATTTTTAATAAAAATGCCAACGATATTTTTGTTCATATCCGTAGGCTAATGAGTTTTAACTCTCAACCTGTTGTTTTAGAGGATATTTGGTTACCTTGTCCTCTTTTCGATAGTCTTACCCTTGAATTATTAGAATCTTGGCAGGGAAGTCTATATGGGTTTTTTGAGAGCCATTTTGGCGTTCACATGGTCTACGCCAAAGAGAGTTTGAGGGCGGTTTTACCTTCTCAGGCTTCAATTGAGTACTTAAACATAGAACAAACAACACCTGTATTAGATATTTTTAGGATAGCGTATACCTTTGCTGATAAACCTGTTGAAGTAAGACAGGCACAGTATTTAACCTCTGAACATCATTACTTTAATCAGTTAAGTTAAAGTTATTTGAGAAATTAACTCAAGTTTTTTGAAAAAAAATTTCAAGAATCTAAAGGATATGTAAAAATTACGTTATAACAATTTTGCTTAAAATTATATTTACACAATTTTCTGTCAAAATTAATAATAATTAGTCTTTTTACAGCAACTACAACTAAAAGGTACAACATGTCTGAAACAGTCGATACGAGCCCCAAAAAAGCTCGCCGTGAATTCAAGAACATTGGATACGGGCAAATATTAACCTCTTATAAATTACCTTGGTCAGGAAAAGTTTCAATTTTGCACAGGGTCAGCGGGGCTTTGTTGTTTCTATCCTTACCCTTTATTCTTTATCTTTTTGATAAAAGCCTAACGTCAGAAATAAGTTTTATTACTTTTTCTGAAGTTGTTGGAAACCCACTTGTTAAATTATTCTTGCTTGCGCTAATCTGGGCTTTTTTACATCATTTTTGCGCTGGTATTCGTTTTCTTGCACTAGATTTACACAAAGGCATAGAAAAACATCAAATTCAAAAATCAGCGATATCAGTTCTTGTTGTGAGTTTATCTCTCACTGCAATTCTTGGTGCGAAGCTTTTTAATTTATTCTAAGGGTCAATATGTCAAAAAACAATATCGGCGCTAACCGACTTGTGGTTGGAGCGCATTATGGTCTTACAGAATGGCTTTTACAAAGAGTAACAGCTGTCATTATGGTTGTTTTTACAATCGTTTTTTTACTCGTATTCCTCATCTTTGGTAATGCAAGTTACGAGGGTTGGGCAAGTTTATTTGCAAATCAATTCATTAAGATACTCACATTTTTAACACTATTAAGTCTTTTCTATCACGCATGGGTAGGAATTCGTGATATTTGGATGGATTACATAGCATCTGCCGGTCTTCGTTTGACTTTGCAGACTTTAACTATTTTGTGGCTAGTCGGTTGTGCTGGTTACACTGCTCAAATTCTTTGGAGGGTTTAAATGGCAGCTATTAAATCAGCAATTCCACGTAGACGTTTTGACGTTGTTATCGTTGGCGCTGGAGGGGCAGGAATGCGTGCTTCTTTGCAACTTGCAGAGGCAGGTTTGAATGTCGCGGTTTTATCAAAAGTTTTCCCAACAAGGTCTCACACAGTTGCGGCTCAGGGAGGTATTGGTGCATCTTTGGGTAATATGAGTGAAGATAATTGGCATTATCATTTTTATGACACCATCAAAGGCTCAGACTGGCTCGGTGATCAAGATGCGATTGAGTTTATGTGTCGCGAAGCTCCAAAAGTTGTTTATGAGTTAGAGCACTTCGGAATGCCTTTCGACAGAAACGCTGACGGCACAATTTATCAAAGACCTTTTGGCGGACATACTGCGAACTATGGTGAAAAGGCTGTCCAGCGTGCTTGTGCTGCTGCTGATAGAACTGGCCATGCGATGTTACATACTCTTTATCAAAGAAACGTTCGTGCAAGAACCCAGTTTTTTGTAGAGTGGATGGCGCTTGATTTAATTCGTGATGCGGACGGTGATGTTTTAGGTGTAACCGCCATGGAAATGGAAACTGGCGACATACACATTCTTGAAGCAAAGTGCACAATGTTTGCAACTGGTGGTGCTGGTCGTATTTGGCAGGCGTCTACAAATGCATTTATCAATACTGGTGATGGTATGGGTATGACTGCAAGGGCTGGAATACCTCTAGAAGATATGGAATTTTGGCAATTTCACCCAACAGGCGTTGCTGGCGCGGGTGTATTGTTAACAGAGGGTTGTCGTGGCGAAGGTGGAATTCTGCGTAATAAAGATGGTGAGCGTTTCATGGAGCGTTATGCACCTACTTTGAAGGATCTAGCGCCTAGAGACTTTGTTTCAAGATCAATGGATCAAGAAATCAAAGAAGGGCGTGGATGTGGCCCTAACGGTGATTATGTAGTTCTTGACTTAACACATATTGGTGCGGAGACAATTCATAAGCGTTTGCCATCAGTCTATGAGATTGGTATTAACTTTGCGAACGTTGATGTGACAAAAGAGCCTATTCCAGTAGTTCCAACCATTCATTATCAAATGGGCGGTATACCAACAAACATTCATGGACAGGTTGTTGCTCCAAAAAATGGTAACCCTAATGAGATCATTAATGGTTTCTATGCCGTTGGAGAATGTTCATGTGTTTCAGTTCACGGTGCAAACCGTTTAGGAACAAACTCATTGTTAGACTTGTTGGTCTTTGGACGTGCTGCGGGTAATCACGTTGTATCAACAGCGCTCAAGCAAAAAGAGCATAAGCCATTACCTGCAGACGCAGCCGATTACTCATTGTCTAGAGTTGCCGCACTTGATAGTTCATCATCTGGTGAATATACACAAGACGTTGCAAATGAAATTCGTAACACAATGCAAAAGCATTGTGGTGTGTTTAGAACACAAGTAATTATGGATGAAGGTGTTGAGAGGATGGCTGAGCTAACTGAAAAAGCGAAGCACATCCATTTGAAAGATAAGTCCAAAACATTTAATACTGCTCGCGTTGAGGCACTGGAGTTAGCCAATCTTGTAGAGGCTGCAAATTCTACAATGTACTCTGCAGCAGCTAGACAAGAGAGTAGAGGGGCTCATGCTCACGATGATTGCCCAAATCGTGATGATGAAAACTGGATGAAACACACTCTGTGGTTTAAAGAAAATAATCGTCTTGAATATAAGCCAGTTAACTTGCAGCCATTAACTGCTGAGTCGATTCCACCTAAAGTAAGAACATTCTAAGAGGTTTAATATGAGCAAAAGAATTTTTGAAATATACCGTTACGATCCTGACCAAGATTCAGCACCTAGAATGCAGACGTACGAGATTGAACTCGACGGCAGCGAAAGAATGTTACTTGATGTTTTGTTAAAGCTTAAGAAATTAGATGAAACCCTTTCTTTCCGTCGTTCATGTCGTGAAGGTGTCTGTGGTTCAGATGCGATGAATATCAATGGTAAGAATGGATTAGCATGTTTGACCAATATGCTTACATTGCCAAACAAGATCACATTACGTCCTTTACCTGGTTTACCAGTTGTAAGAGATTTAATTGTTGATATGACTAACTTCTTTAAACAATATCATTCAATTCGACCATACTTAGTTAACGATACTCCTCCTCCAGAGAAAGAGCGTTTACAGTCTCCAGAAGAAAGAGATGAGTTGAATGGCTTGTATGAATGTATTTTGTGCGCGTCTTGCTCAACTTCATGTCCATCATTCTGGTGGAATCCAGATAAGTTTGTAGGACCAGCTGGTTTGCTACAAGCATATCGTTTTATTGCTGATAGTCGCGATCAAGTAACGAGTGAGCGTCTTGATAATCTCGAAGATCCGTATCGCCTTTTCCGTTGCCATACGATTATGAATTGTGTGGATGTATGTCCTAAAGGGCTAAACCCAACTAAGGCAATTGGAAAGATTAAGGAATTGATGGTTCGACGTTCTGTATGATGGCTGATGCACAAACCCTCTCTAGATTAAGATGGAGTGCTAGAAGGGGGTTGCTTGAAAATGATTTGATTATTGAGCGATTTTTCAACCGATACATCGATACATTAACAATGCAAGATGTGTATGCTTTAGATCAGTTATTTGATTTAAGTGACAATGATTTATTGGATTTGTTTTTAAAGAGAAGAGAGCCTGAAGGCCCTCTTTCAAATCCAGATGTATTGAAAATTTTACAAATGATGCGTCAATTGTAAAATTTAATTATTAATATGAAAAAGTAATGAGTAGTTTTTGACTAATAAAATGAATTAAAAGGAAGGAAATACCAAAATGACCCCCTCAGATATTAAAGCCACTCTTTCTTTTTCAGATGGTTCTCCAGCCATTGAGATGCCGATTTACAAGGGTAGTGTTGGCCCTGATGTGATTGATATCCGTAAACTTTATGGACAAACTGGCAAGTTCACATACGATCCTGGCTTTATGTCAACGGCATCATGTAATTCAAAAATTACTTTTATTGATGGCGATAAAGGCGAACTTTTATATCGTGGATATCCTATTCAAGAGTTAGCGCAAAATTGTGACTTCTTAGAATCTTGCTTTTTGTTATTGAATGGTGAATTACCAAACGCTGATCAGAAGAAATCGTTTGAAACAATGGTTATGCATCACACTATGGTGCACGAACAAATGCAATTCTTCCTGAGAGGTTTCCGTCGTGATGCGCATCCGATGGCTGTTTTAACTGGTCTTGTTGGTGCAATGGCTGCTTTCTATCATGACGGATTAGATTACTCTGATCAGCATGTTCGTGAAATTGCACAGATTCGTTTGATTGCAAAAATGCCTACATTAGTTGCAATGTCTTATAAGTATTCTATCGGCCAACCATTTATTTATCCAAAAAATGATCTTTCCTACACAGCAAACTTCATGAGAATGATGTTCGCAAATCCATGTGAAGAATATAAGGTTAATGAAGTATTAGTAAGGGCTTTGGATCGTATCTTTATTTTGCATGCTGATCATGAGCAAAATGCTTCTACTTCAACTGTTAGATTAGCTGGTTCCTCTGGAACAAACCCATTTGCTGCTATTGCAGCTGGAGTAGCTTGTCTTTGGGGTCCAGCACATGGTGGTGCAAATGAAGCTTGTTTACAAATGCTTGAATCTATCCAAAAAATGGGTGGTGTAGAGAAAATTGGTGAGTACATTGCTCAAGTTAAGGACAAGGATTCTGGTGTTCGTTTGATGGGATTTGGTCATCGTGTTTATAAAAACTTTGATCCAAGAGCTAAGTTAATGCGTGAAACTTGTTATGAAGTTCTCAATGAACTTGGTTTACAAGATGATCCTTTGTTCAAATTAGCCATGACACTTGAGAAAATTGCTCTTGAAGATGAATATTTTGTTAGCAGAAAACTCTATCCTAACGTTGATTTCTATTCAGGAATTGTTCAAAGAGCCTTGGGTATACCAACAGAAATGTTTACATGTATCTTCTCATTAGCAAGAACAGTTGGATGGATTGCTCAATGGGAAGAAATGATTACTGATCCTGAATACAAGATCGGACGTCCTCGTCAATTATTTAATGGTTATAATACAAGGTCTGTTCAACCCATATCAAAACGCTAATAGGAGATTGCATGGCTCGTACCTTATATGACAAACTTTGGGACGACCATGTGGTCTATGAGGAAGAAGATGGAACGGCAGTTTTATATATTGACCGCCATCTTCTACATGAGGTAACAAGTCCTCAAGCCTTTGAGGGCTTGCAATTAGCCCAGCGTCCTTTGTGGAGAAACTCCGCGAATCTGGCTGTTTCGGATCATAATGTTCCAACAACTGACAGAACTATGGGTATTTCTGACCCAATTTCAAAATTACAAGTTGATACCTTAGATAGCAATTGCGATCGTTTAGGTATTACCCAATATAAGATGCATGATCTTCGTCAAGGGATTGTGCATGTAATAGGACCTGAGCAAGGCGCTACTTTGCCTGGGATGACAATTGTTTGTGGTGACTCTCATACAAGTACTCATGGAGCTTTTGGCGCATTGGCCTTTGGAATCGGTACTTCAGAAGTGGAACATGTCTTAGCAACACAAACATTGCTCATGAAAAAAAGCAAAAATATGCTGATTAGGGTTGATGGCAAACTCCCTTCTGGTTGTACAGCCAAAGATATTGTTTTGGCAATTATTGGCAAGATTGGTACTGCAGGTGGAACAGGGTATACCATTGAGTTTGCTGGTGAAGCTATTCAACAACTCTCGATTGAAGGGCGGATGACAGTTTGTAATATGGCTATTGAGGCTGGTGCTCGATCTGGGATCATAGCTGTAGATGAAAAAACAATTGAGTATGTGAAAAATCGTCCTTATGCTCCATCTGGTCAAGCTTGGAATTTAGCTATTCAATATTGGCGTGGATTACACACTGATCAAGGTGCGGTTTTTGATCAAGAGGTTCATCTTCGTGCTGAAGAAATTAAGCCCCAAGTTACTTGGGGAACTTCTCCTGAGATGGTTTTAGCAATTGATGGAAAAATACCTGATCCTGAAAAAGAGAAAGATCCGAGTAAGCGTTCAGCAATTGAGCGTGCTCTGGTATACATGGGTCTAGAGCCTAATGTATCAATTGATTCAATCATGATTGATAAAGTTTTTATTGGTTCTTGTACAAACAGTCGAATTGAAGATATTAGAGCCGCGGCTAAAGTTGTAGAGCGATTAGGAAAAAAAGTTGCTCCTAATGTCAAATTAGCTATGGTTGTTCCCGGATCAGGTTTGGTTAAAGCGCAAGCTGAAAAAGAGGGTCTTGACAAGCTTTTTATTGCTGCAGGTTTTGAATGGCGTGAACCAGGATGTTCTATGTGTTTAGCTATGAATGCTGATCGCCTAGAGCCCACGGAACGTTGTGCGTCAACTTCAAATAGAAATTTCGAAGGTCGTCAAGGTGCGGGTGGTAGAACCCACTTGGTTAGTCCTGCTATGGCTGCAGCAGCAGCTATTGAGGGGCATTTTGTAGACATTCGCAAAATCGCTTAAACATAATTGGAGTAAAGATGAAATTTATTCAACTTTTTATTAGTTTGTCCATTGTTATTACATTGGCATCATGCTCAACTGTTGAGGGTATGGGTAAAGATTTGCAAACGCTTGGTAAAGCAATTGAAAAAAATAATGAGCCAGTCAAAGTTGATGATAAAAAGCCCGTTGAGCAACCTTCAGGTGCAATAGTCACCCCAATCAAATAGGTCAAAATTATGCAAGCATTTAATGTCCATCAAGGTTTAGTTGTTCCGCTTGATCGTGAAAACGTTGATACCGATGCAATTATTCCAAAACAATTCTTGAAGTCTATTGCAAGAACAGGCTTTGGACAAAATTTGTTTGATGAATGGCGTTATTTAGATCATGGAGAACCTGGTGTTGATTGTTCTACTAGACCAGTTAACCCTGACTTTGTTCTAAATCAGGCCCGCTACAATGGTGGCAGTATTCTTTTAGCTAGAAAAAACTTTGGATGTGGAAGTTCTCGTGAACATGCTCCTTGGGCCTTAGTTCAATATGGCTTCAGAGCGGTAATAGCACCGAGTTTTGCAGACATATTTATGAACAACTGTTATAAGAATGGTTTGTTACCAGTTGTGTTAACTGCTTCGCAAGTTGATCATCTTTTTAATGAGACCAATTCATTTAATGGCTATCAGGTCACGATTGATCTAGAAAGACAAGTAGTTATTGCTGCAGATGGTAAGTCTTATGATTTCGATATTACGCCGTTTAGAAAATACTGTTTGATGAATGGTTTGGATGATATTGGATTAACCCTACGTCATTCCGAAAAAATCAAGTTTTATGAATCTCAACGTTTACTAAAGATGCCTTGGTTAGATACTAAGCTCCCTTAATATTTGGAATTATTATGAAAATTGCTGTTTTACCTGGGGATGGTATAGGTCCCGAAATCATTGCTGAAGCAAGAATAATTCTAGATGCTTTAGGTGAGTCTTTTGAAATAGAAGAAGCGCCTGTAGGTGGAGCTGGCTATGAGGCTTCTGGTCATCCACTGCCTGAGAAAACCCTTAGTCTTGCTAAAGAAGCTGATGCGATTTTATTTGGATCAGTAGGCGACTTTAAGTATGACACATTGCCACGTGAATTACGCCCTGAACAGGCTATCCTGGGCTTACGGAAGCATTTAAGTTTGTTTGCAAACTTGCGTCCAGCAATTTGCTACCCTGAATTGACAGCTGCTTCATCTTTAAAAAATGAAATTGTTTCCGGGCTTGATATTCTTATTGTTCGTGAATTAAATGGTGATGTCTATTTTGGCTCTCCTAAAGGAATTCGAACTGCTACTGATGGATTATTTCCTGGAGCTCGTGAGGGCTTTGACACGATGCGATACAGTGAGCCAGAAGTAAGAAGAATTAGTCAAGTTGCATTCGCAGCTGCTCAAAAGCGTAATAAAAAGCTTTGTAGTGTAGATAAATCAAATGTTTTAGAGACATCACAGCTTTGGCGCGAGGTAATGATCGAACTTGGAAAATCCTATCCCGATGTTGAATTAACACATATGTATGTTGACAATGCAGCGATGCAGCTTGTTAAAGCTCCAAAAGCATTTGATGTAGTGGTCACTGGGAATCTATTTGGAGATATTCTCTCAGATGAGGCAGCGATGTTAACTGGCTCAATAGGTATGCTTCCATCAGCTTCCTTGGATGTTAATAACAAAGGCTTATATGAGCCAAGTCATGGGTCAGCTCCTGATATTGCAGGCAAAGGTATAGCGAATCCGTTGGCGACTATTCTTTCGGCAGCGATGATGCTTCGGTACTCACTAGGCAAAGAAGAGCAAGCTCAAAGAATTGAAAATGCTGTTCAAAAAGTTCTTTCTCAAGGTTATAGAACGGCAGATATATATACTCCTGGCACACAAAAAGTTGGTACCGTAGAAATGGGTAAGGCAGTTCTATCAGCTCTTGCTTAATTTAAGAAATTTGTACTTAGGTCTCTTAGAAGTAATAAAATAGAGGCTTATTTATTCATTTTTAGAAGGTTTAGTGATGGCACTCCCTGTTGTTGGTTTTGTAGGTTGGCGCGGAATGGTAGGTAGCGTTCTTATGGAAAGAATGCTATCAGAGCAAGATTTTGATCAAATTGAGCCCATATTTTTTAGTACAAGCAATTCAGGTGGACAGGTTCCATTGTTTGGTGGTAAAAAAGTTACTAAGAATGAGCCATTATTGCAAGATGCTAACAGCATTGATGCTTTAAAAAAATGCGATTACATTATTTCCACCCAAGGCGGCGATTATACAAAGGCCATATTTGAGCCTCTTAGAAAAAGTGGTTGGGCTGGTCATTGGATTGATGCTGCTAGCACTCTTCGAATGAACCCTGAAGCTGTGATTGTTCTTGATCCAGTGAATCGTCATGTGATTGATCAAGCTTACGCACAAAAGAACTTAAATTGGATTGGTGGAAATTGCACGGTTAGTTTGATGTTGCTTGGTCTAGATGGCTTGTTTAAGGCTGGTCTTGTCGAGTGGGTAAGTGCGATGACTTATCAAGCAGCTTCTGGAGCTGGTGCTCAAAATATGAGAGAGCTCTTGCAACAGATGGGATATCTGCATAACAGTGTTATGACTGATTTGGCTAACCCTAGCTCAGCAATTTTAGAAATTGACAGCAAAGTAACGAACTCTCTTAGAAGTGCAGATTATCCAAAATCAAATTTTAGAAACACAGCATTAGCTGGAAGTTTGATTCCATGGATTGATGTTCCAGTTGAAAACGGTCAGACCAAGGAAGAGTGGAAGGGTGGAGCAGAGTGCAATAAGATTTTAGGTTTACCACCTTTTAGGCAAGCAGGAAGTATTCCAATTGACGGTATTTGTGTCAGAGTTGGTGCTATGAGATGTCACTCACAAGGATTGACTGTTAAGCTTAATAAGCATGTGTCAGTAAATGATCTTGAACAAATTATTGGTAATGCTAATGATTGGGTAAATGTTGTACCTAATGATCGTGAAGCAACTGAGAAATTTTTAACACCAGCAGCAGTTACTGGAACTTTGCAAATACCTGTTGGAAGAATTCATCATTTAGCGATGGGCCCAGAGTACATTGGAGCATTCACAGTAGGTGATCAATTGCTTTGGGGTGCGGCTGAGCCGTTAAGAAGAATATTAAGAATATTATTGGAATTACGTTAATGAATATTAGGCCTCATTTGAAATATCTATTTCTATTATGGGGACTTTTATTTTGTAATTTTCTCTATGCTTTGTCATTAGGTACTTTAAGCGTTACTTCAGCAAAAGAAGAAAACTTACAGGCAAGCATAAAAATATTAATGAGTGCTAAGGAGGCCAGTAGTTATGGGAAATTACAAGCCAAATTAGCCGATGATTCGGTTTATGAAAAGTTTGGTATTCAAAAGCCAGGTGAAGAATTTTCCCCTCAAATATCTATTCAAAATGATGCGAATGGTATTCCTTCATCGGTAGTATTAAAGTTCACCAAGAAGGATTCAGAGATAAACAATGCATTTAATGATATTGCTCTGGACTTGATATGGTCGAGTGGACATTTAACTCGAGTTTATACAATTCTCAATACCCAGGCTAAAGAAATTCAAGTTCAGGGTGGGGGTAATTTGGTCACTATAGCAACGCAATTAGTTCCTCAGTATTCTGGTGTTCAATTTAATCAAGTTTTAGTTGCTTTGTATCGTCTTAATCCGAAGTCATTTTATGCTGGCAATATCAATAGACTAAAGCAGGGTGAAAACCTTCTTTTGCCAACAGCAAAAATGGCTGCATCCATACCAGAACAAGAAGCGCGTGAATTTGTCTCAAGTAGTGCTAGAGATTTTCAAGAACGCGTTCAGAACAGGTCCTCCGAAACAGTACTTAAAAGTAATAATCGCACCTATCAACAGGCTAAGTTAAATCAAGATTTTCAAGATCGCCTCAAAATAGGATCATCTCAAGTTGAGTCTGAGCAAAATGTTGCGCAAGTTAAGTTAAATGAAGATTTGATAGCACAACAAAAGATGTTGGAAGAAGCACAGCAAAGAATTTCCGAACTAGAACGTAATATTGCGGATCTAAAACAAATTAATGCAAATAAAGTAGCAGCTGACCGACAATATCAGAATGGTCAAATAGGGCTTATTTTAGGGGTTTTAGCTCTAACAGGAATATTTTTATATGGTGTTCTTCGTCGCTCAAAGCCATACAAAGTTAATACTATTAAGCCAAAGTCATTTGTCGAAGACGATCAATACTCGTCTAAAGAAATTCAAGAACCTTTAAGTCCTAATAGGGTTAAAAATTTCGATGAAGAAATTGATGATGCGCTAGTTAATCTGAGCTCAGTTGCTATGAATGCTTCCAAACAAGAGATTCCTAACAATGTAAAGGAAATGTTCTCTAAGATTGATTTAAATTTACCGAGTATTTCAGATCAGGTAGATGAAGTTAAAAATGAGCCTGAAATAAATCTAAATACTTCAAGTGCGCCAAAGTCTGGATATTCTTTAGATCTTGAAGTTGGTAATAGTACAAGTAATGCTTCAAAAGTAGTTCTGAATTCTGATGAGCAAAAAGTGCGTTTAAATTTAGCACGTTCTTACATTAAGATTATGGACCTTGAAACAGCTCGAATTTTATTGACAGATTTGGTTGAGCTCAAAGAATCTGCAGATCCAGAAATACAGGCTCAAGCCACACAGCTTCTTATGGAAATTTCGTGATTTTTCAAGCACCCGAATCATCAGAGAATCAGTTACGTCGCATTGCAATAGGTATTCAGTATGATGGGGCACCTTTTTGCGGATGGCAAAGCCAAGCTGTGCTACCCACAGTTCAAGATAGCATTGAATCAGCTATTTCGCATTTTATTGGTGGATTTAAAGAGCAAAAATTGCGCTTAACAGCAGCAGGAAGAACTGATAGTGGAGTTCATGCAATTGGGCAAGTAGCTCATTTTGATACGCATATTAATCGTCCTGATTGGTCATGGGTTCGAGGCTTGAATAGCTTTTTACCATCATCTATTTCAATACAGTGGGCAAAAGAAGTACCTTTAGAGTTTGACGCAAGGTTTAGTGCTTATGAACGCTCTTATACTTATTTTTTGATTACTTCACCCGTGAAGATTCCACTCTTACATCAGAAAGTAGGATTTCAGATGATGCCCTCTAATAAATCTTTTAATGTCGATGAAATGAGAAAAGCCGCATCCTATTTATTAGGTGAGCATGATTTTTCATGTTTTCGATCTTCAGAGTGTCAAAGTAAAACTCCTATAAAAACACTTTACCAAATGGATTTAGTTGAGGATGGTACTAGGTTGTATTTTTTTCTGAGAGCGAATGCTTTTTTGCATCATATGGTAAGAAATATTGTGGGTAGTCTAATACATGTCGGACTTGGAAAACAATCTGCGGATTGGTTTGTTGAACTGATGGCTAAAAAAGATCGGTCAATTGCTGCGCCAACCTTTGCTGCTGAGGGTTTATATTTGACGCAAGTTGGTTATCCTGAGCATTTTGGAATTCCATTACCCAGTTTTGAAAATAACATCATTCCGAACAATTATTTAAAAAATGCTTTTAGAAAACATGAGGTGACTATCTCATGAGTTTACTTAATTACGATGTTTCGAAAACTCGAATCAAGATTTGTGGATTGAGTACTGACGAAGATGTTAAAACAGCTTTAGAATTGAAGATTGATGCGATTGGTTTAGTTTTTTATGAGCCTAGCTCTAGAAATTTGCAACCGCAACACGCAGGTCATTTATCAAGATTGCATCAAGGGTTATTACAGAATGTTGCTTTAGTTGTTGATGCGGATGATCACCTTATCTCTGAGATTAAGGATAATTGTTTGATTGACATATGGCAATTTCATGGAAATGAAACTCCTTTGCGCTGTGAAGAAATTGCAGAAGGGGTGCCATGGATGAAAGCTGCAAGAATTGACCAAAAATTTCAATTTGATCAATTTTGCCTACAATATAGGGATGCATCTGCTTGGATATTAGATGCTTTGGTTGAAGGTTACGGTGGTGGTGGAAAAACATTTGATTGGGATTTAATACCAAAGTCATGGATAAAAGAAAACGTGCATCGGGTCGTTTTGAGTGGTGGATTAAACGCAAGCAATGTTGCTGAGGCAATTTCTTTGTTTCGCCCTTTGGGCGTTGATGTTTCCAGTGGGGTTGAAATTACAAAAGGTGTAAAAGACCCCAATTTAATGAGAGAGTTTGTGATGCAGGTCCGAAAAATGGATCAATCTCAGAGTTAGTATGAAAAGGATAAATTATGTATGATTTCCCAGATGTAAGAGGCCATTTTGGACCCTACGGTGGTGTATTTGTATCAGAAACCCTGATGTTTGCTTTGGAAGAATTAAAGCAAACGTATGCAAAATTTCAACATGATCCCGAATTTATTAGAGAATTTAATAGTGAATTAAAGCACTTTGTAGGGCGTCCAAGTCCTATTTATCATGCTAAAAGGTGGAGTGAAGAAGTTGGTGGTGCTCAAGTCTACTTCAAAAGGGAAGACTTAAATCATACTGGCGCGCATAAGATTAATAACGTTATTGGCCAGGCTTTACTTGCTAAAAAAATGGGTAAGCCAAGGGTTATTGCCGAAACTGGTGCTGGTCAACATGGAGTTGCAACTGCAACAATATGCGCACGCTTTGGTCTTGAGTGCATTATTTACATGGGAAGTGTTGATGTCGCAAGACAAGCGCAAAATATTTATAGGATGAAGTTATTAGGTGCCACAGTCGTACCTGTAGAATCTGGTTCTAAAACTTTAAAAGACGCATTAAATGAAGCAATGCGCGATTGGGTTACCAATGTAGAAAATACTTTTTATATTATTGGTACTGTTGCAGGCCCTCATCCTTACCCAATGATGGTAAGAGATTTTCAAAGTGTTATTGGCACAGAGTGCATCACACAAATGCCTGAAATGACAGGTGCACAACCTGACTATGTCTTGGCTTGTGTCGGTGGTGGTTCAAATGCAATGGGTATTTTTTATCCTTACATTAACTATCCTGATGTGAAGTTAATTGGTGTAGAGGCGGCTGGTTCTGGAATTCAGACCGGAATGCATGCAGCGGCGCTATGTGCTGGAACTCCTGGAGTATTGCACGGTAATAGAACCTATTTGATTCAAAATGCAGACGGACAAATTATGGAAACACATTCTATATCTGCAGGGTTGGATTATCCAGGAGTTGGTCCTGAGCATGCTTGGTTAAAAGATATTCAACGTGCAACATACACTGCAGTAACTGACGATGAGGCTCTTGAAGCTTTTCATACATGCTGTAAAGTAGAAGGTATCATTCCAGCATTAGAGACAAGTCATGCAATTGCTTATGCTTTTAAATTAGCGAAAGATCTTCCTAAGGATAAAACTATCTTAGTCAATCTGTCTGGTCGTGGCGATAAAGATATGCACACAGTTGCTCAGGCAGACAAAATAAAATTATCTCAGGCATAAGGTTTATTTAAATGAGCAGAATTGAAGCATTATTTCAGCAATTAAAAGCATCTGGTAAAAAAGGTTTAATTCCTTTTGTAACAGCTGGTGATCCAGAAATTTCAGAAACCGTAAAAATTATGCATGCTCTTGTAGAGTCAGGAGCAGATTTAATTGAGTTAGGTATACCATTTTCGGATCCAATGGCTGATGGACCTGTTATTCAAAGAGCTTCTGAAAGAGCCTTAGAGAAGGGTATGAACCTTTTGCAATGTTTACATATGGTCAAGGAATTTCGTACATCGAATCAGGTAACCCCAATTGTATTGATGGGATATGCAAATCCAATCGAGCATATGGGTATTGAAAAATTTGTGGCAATTGCTAAAGACTCTGGGGTTGACGGTGTATTAGTTGTTGATTACCCACCAGAGGAGTGTGTTGAATTTACAGATATTCTTAAGAGTGCAGGTTTGTGCCCCATTTTTTTATTAGCGCCAACTTCAAGTCCAGAGCGTATTGCGCACGTTGCAAAAGTGTCTAGTGGCTATATTTATTATGTATCTCTTAAAGGTGTTACGGGTGCGAGCAATGTAAATGCCGTAGAAGTTTCGAGTGTGACTAATGCTATTCGAGCTCAAACATCGACGCCAATAGCAATTGGTTTTGGAATTAGAGATGCACAATCTGCAAAAACTTTAAGTCAAAGTGCTGAGGCGATTATTATCGGCAGTAAATTAGTTCAAATTTTAGAGGAGTCTTCCCCTGACACAAGGTTACAATCTCTAAAGAGTTTTATTAGTGAAATACGTGTAGCACTAGATGATCAAAGTGGTCACTTAAATTAAGCGACTAGAAAGAGGCGAGAGATGAGTTGGATTGATAAATTACTACCTCCACAAATTCAACAAACGGATCCTAGTTTACGTAAATCTGTTCCAGAAGGTTTATGGGTCAAATGCGTATCTTGTGAAGCAGTTTTGTATCGTACTGATGTCGAAGCAAATCAATATGTGTGTCCAAAGTGTAGTCATCACATGCGTATTAGAGCAAGACAGCGCTTAGACTTTTTGCTAGATAAAGAGGGTCGATATGAAATAGGTCAGGAAATACTACCTGTAGATCCTTTGAAGTTTAAAGATACAAAAAAATATCCAGATCGTTTACAAGAGGCAATTGACACTACTGGAGAAACAGATGCAATGGTTGTATTTGGTGGATCGATTCATACTTTGCCATTAGTCGTTGCTTGTTTTGAATTTGAATTCATGGGTGGTTCGATGGGTTCAGTTGTGGGAGAGCGTTTTGTTAGAGGTGCTCAAGCGGCGCTGGATCAAAAAGTTCCATTCATATGTATCTGTGCTACTGGCGGTGCAAGGATGCAAGAAAGTTTATTGTCATTGATGCAAATGGCAAAAACTAATTCAATGTTAACGCTATTAGCAAAAGCAAAATTACCATACATTAGTGTGTTAACGGATCCCACTATGGGAGGCATATCAGCAAGTTTTGCATTCATGGGCGATATTGTTATTGCTGAACCTAAAGCGTTAATTGGTTTTGCTGGCCCAAGGGTAATTGAACAAACAGTTCGTGAAAAGTTGCCGGAAGGCTTTCAAAGGTCTGAGTTTTTGATGCAAAAGGGTGGTATTGACATGATTGTTGACCGCCGCAATATGAGGACTGAAATAGCAAAATTGTTAGCTCTTCTTCAAAAGCAACCATCAGATTCTATAGTTTGATATATCTGTGTTTTTAAAAGAACCGCAATTCTTTCCTGATCTTAGCAGTTGGTTAGCCTTTCTTGAAAAAGCTCACCCTGTTGGGATTGATATGGGTTTAACTCGTATTCAAAAAGTGAAGGATGCACTAAACATACAGTTTAAATGTCCTGTCATTACCGTTGCTGGAACTAATGGCAAAGGTTCTACATGCGCCTTTCTTGAATCAATACTCTCTGAGGCAGGTTACAAAGTTGCTTGTCATACCTCTCCTCATTTTTTAGACTTTACTGAAAGAGCGCGTATTGAGCGCATGAGTGTAACTGAAGAACTCTTATTAAAACATTTTCAAGCTGTTGAATTAGCCAGATCTTCTTTAGAAGAATTAATAAGTCTTACTTACTTTGAATTCACTACTCTTGCAATACTTCACTTATTTGCATCTCAACAATTAGACGTTGTTATTTTAGAGGTAGGTTTAGGGGGTAGATTAGATGCTATTAACATTATTGACGCAGATTGCGCCATCATTACTAGTATTGATTTAGATCATACCCAGTTGTTAGGTGATACTAGAGAATTAATTGGCAGGGAAAAAGCTGGAATTATGAGGCCTGGCAAAGTAGCTGTATGTGCAGACCCAGTGCCACCTCAATCCATTATTGATTATGCCGAGCAATTAGGAGTTGATTTATGGTTACATGGTCGTGACTTTAATGTATCAGGTGATCAGCAACAATGGGGTTGGTCAGGAAGATCTAAAAGGTTTAATGGCTTTGCATATCCAGCATTAAGAGGCGCGAATCAACTGATTAATGCTTCAGCGGTCATTGCTGCTTTGGTTGCTTTAAGAGAGAGTTTGCCTATTGGAGTCCAAGCTATCAGAAATGGATTTGCAATGGTAGATTTACCTGGTAGATTTCAAGTTTTACCTGGACAACCAACAATTGTTTTAGATGTTGCCCATAATCCTCATGCCAGTAGCGCTTTAGCACAGAGTGTGGACAAGATGGGATATTTTCCATATACGCATGCCATTTTTGGGATTATGTCTGATAAAGATATTGAGGGCGTCATTCGACCAATGTTAGAAATAGTTGATTTTTGGCATTGCGTTGATTTACTTACAGCTAGAGCGGCTAAAGCTGAGGATATCAAAGTGATTTTAGAAAATTTTGGGGTCAAAAATACAAATGATTCAGGGATAACTGTTGGCCAAAACGCAGAAGATGCTTATCAAAAAACACTCGAATCAGTGGGTCAGAATGATAGAATATTGGTATTCGGATCATTTTATACAGTAAGTGCAGTAATGAACTTTCGCAAATTGCAGAAGAATTGATTTACCATTTTTCAAAGAGTAGATAAAACTTAATGATTTCATTTTTAAAATTTCTCAATAAAAATAATTCAGAAGTAAATCAAACTCGCATTGAGCCAGGTGTTAAGTCAAGGAGACAAGCAATTCCAGACGAAGAAGAGGAATCTTTGTCTGAAAATCCTGAATTACAAAGATCAAGACATAGACTTTTGGGGGCTGGTTTTTTACTCCTAGTAGCTGTGATAGGTTTACCTCGAATTTTTGATTCAGAACCCAAAAAAATAAAAAATGATGTCGTTCTTAAAGTTGTTACTTCAGTAGGTGATTCAACATCTGCGCTTTTGGAGAATCAGCCAAAAAATGATCTTGTTCAATCTTCACCTTCTATATCTAACGAAACAGCAAAGTCAGAACCTAAAGCTGCAGCTGTTGACAATAAAGTAAAAGAATCAAAATCCTTGAACACTGCTTCGCAGGACAGTGAAGAGGTTGTTATAGCTGAATCTAAGCCTAAAGCTAAAGATAAGGTGAGTGAATCTGAAACTAAAGCTTCAACTGAAAAGACTAAGGGTAAGTTTTATATACAAATTGCTGCATATTCCTCTAGTGAGCGAGCTAAAAAAACATCTTCAAAATTAAAAGATTTAAATGTTTCAACATATACGATTGAGCGTAAGAAAGAATCCGATAATGGAACTTTATACTTAGTAAGGTCTGGACCTTATTCGTCAAAAGATGAAGCGCAACAAGTCGTTAAAAAGATTTCGGAGTTAGATCTTTCTCCAAAGATTATTGAAATGAAAGCTTCTCAGTAATGAATACTTTTGCTTTTACTACTGTAGATTTCATAGTGATAGGTATTGTTGCTTTATCTGCAGTTTTGGGTTTAATCCGAGGATTTGTTCGGGAAGCTATATCTCTAGTAGGTTTTGCTGCTGCGATGTACGTTGCTTATAAATATGCTTCTTTATTTGCATCTCAATTTTTAAGTTCTGTGCCTGGTGGATTGACTTCCCAACATGTGATTGCTTTCATTTGTATTTTTGTTGGAGTTTTAATAATTTCTAAAATCATTGCAGGTTTACTAAATCGTTTTATTAGTACAGTTGGCTTATCGTTTTTTGATCGACTCTTAGGTGCGGTTTTTGGTTTACTAAGAGGGGCTTTAATAGTGGTTGTAATGTCAACTTTATTTGCTTTAACAGACCTTCCTAAAAGTTCTGAATGGAAAGATGCTTTAACA
>DAIQPR010000155.1:0-5620 GCA_036787315.1 Polynucleobacter sp.
GGCATGTCCCATGTCAATTTCTTTTGATATTAAAAGGGATTGCACAGACTTGCTCAGCTGTGTCAGTCTTAATAAGTTTGTTACAGCACTTCTTGATTTTCCAACCACTTGAGCAGCTTGTTCATGTGTAAACCCAAAATCAGATATCAAGCGAGCCAATCCCTCTGCCTCCTCAAGGGGGTTCAGGTCCTCACGCTGCATGTTTTCAATCAAGGCCATTGCTGCGGCGGTTTGATCATCAACATTTTTAATAAGCACTGGAACCGTCTCTAGACCAACTATCCCCGCTGCACGAAATCTTCTTTCTCCTGCAATGATTTCATAACGGTCTTGGCCTATATTTCGCACTAATAAAGGCTGCATAATGCCCTGTGCTCTAATGCTCTGCGCTAGCTCTTCTAAATCGCTTTCAAGCATGATATTACGAGGCTGGTATTTGCCTCTTTGTAATTGGGATAACTTCAATTCCGTTGAAGTACTATTTTTACTGGCCTGCCCACTTAAATCTATAGACTCACCAAGCAACGCCTCTAACCCCCTACCAAGACCCTTTTTTTTCATCATCTTAAATACTCTTTACTCTTTCAATCATTTCAGCGCCAAACTCAATATATGCCTTGGAACCTCTTGAAGATTTATCATATACAACGCCTGGCACACCATAGGATGGAGCCTCAGCTAACCGAATATTTCTTGGAATAATTGTGTTAAAAACTTTGTCGCCAAAGTGTTCAATTAATTGTTGTGAAACCTGTTGCTGCAATGCCGTCCTTGGATCATACATAACCCTTAATAATCCAATTATTTTTAAATCAGGGTTTAATTTTGAATGTACTTGTTTAATACTATTTACCAAGTCTGATAGACCCTCTAACGCAAAATACTCACATTGCATTGGAACAATCACGCCATTAGCTGCACACAAGCCATTTAATGTTAATAAGGAGAGCGCAGGTGGACAATCAATCAAAATAAAATCATAACTATCGGCAACACTTTTCAACGCGTCACGCAATAATGACTCTCTGTTTTCAAAATCAACTAATTCAATTTCTGCTCCAGCCAAATTTCTATTGGCGGGAACAACGTCATAACCACCTGATTCTGAATGATATTTTGAATTTAGTAGGGTGTTATGGCCAATCAACACCTGATAAACCGAGCTTTCTAATTGATGCTTATCAATACCAGAGCCCATGGTTGCATTTCCCTGCGGATCAAGATCAACCAATAAAACACGCTTCTCTAATGCTGCTAAACCTGCTGCTAAATTGATTGCAGTAGTGGTTTTACCAACCCCACCTTTTTGATTAGCAATACAAAATATTTTTGCCATTTCAACAACTCCTCTTTATATGCTAAATTTTCTCATGGATTGTATGGCTAAAATACATCTATAAGCATCTAAATAAGGTATTTTTAACTCTTCTAAAAATAGAACTTTGTCTGTATCTGCTAAAGCATCCATTTCCTCGGATATTTTTTGAGACTTCATTGCAAACATAATTCCATTTTCGCGTACCAAAGGCCTTGAATAATTTACAAATGCACTCAACTCTGTAAATGCTCTTGAAATTGTGGCATCAAAAGAAAAGGGATAAGCTTTGGCAAAATGTTCTATTCTTTGATCAAATACTGCAACATTTTTTAACCTTAAACGACCAGCAACATGAGTTAAAAAAGCTGTTTTCTTTTTGACTGCATCAATCAATGAAAAAGAAAACTCAGGTAAAAATATAGCTAACACCATACCTGGAAAACCACCACCAACACCCAAATCAGCAACTTTTGCACCTTCTGGTAAATGTCCCAATTGAACTGTTTTTAGAATTGGAGGGATAACCGCTAAAGAGTCCATAATATGTGCGCTTAAATATTCCGCCTCGTCATTAATTGCACTCAAATTATGAATACCGTTCCACTTGAAAAACTCTAGTGAAAACAAAGATAGAAGCTCAACCTGTGAGTTGTTGAACTCTATGCCAAGAGCTTTTAAGCCAGCTTGAACCTTCTCTTCAAATAAAGGTCTGTTAAAACTCATATTACGGAAGCTTTTCTTCCTGCACCTTTTTTCAAATGAATTAACAATATAGATATAGCAGCTGGCGTTATGCCAGAAATGCGCGCTGCTTGACCCAGCGTTTGTGGACGAAACGCTGTTAATTTTTGACGAACCTCATTTGACAAACCACTCACATCCTTATAGTCCAATTTAGTTGGAATTTCTAACTTTTCATAATAAGAATGGCGCTCAATCTCCAATGCTTGTCGATCAATATATCCTTGATATTTAATTCCTATCTCAACTTGTTCGTTAATTTGATTTTGCATAGGCAAATCAAACTCCTCAAATTGGTTTCCCCACCTACCATCGAGTACGTTTACTAAGTTTTTATAAGTGACTTGAGGCCTTTTTAATAGCTCTGCCAAGCTATATTCATGTGTTAATGCCTGCCCAAACACCTCAATACTATCTTTTTCTTCTAGGTTTTTGGGAGACACCCAAGTAGACGATAGTCTAGATGTTTCACGTGAAACAGCCTCTTGTTTTCTACAGAAAAAATCCCACCGTATATCATCTACCAAGCCCATTGAACGACCAAGCTCTGTTAAACGAATATCGGCATTATCTTCCCGCAAACTTAAACGATATTCTGCACGGCTCGTAAACATTCTATAAGGCTCTTGAACTCCTTTAGTTGTTAAGTCATCGACCAAAACCCCTAAATAAGCCTCACTTCGCAAAGGATTCCAAGGACTTTTATCTTTTACCCTTAACCCAGCATTAATGCCAGCCAACATGCCCTGAGCAGCCGCCTCTTCATAGCCAGTTGTTCCATTAATTTGACCAGCAAAAAATAAACCTTTGATTTGCTTTGACTCTAATCCTTGAGTTAAAGATCTCGGATCAAAGTAATCATACTCAATCGCATATCCTGGTCTTAGAATGTGTGCGTTTTCTAAGCCCGGAATACTATGAACTAAATTCATTTGAACATCAAATGGCAAACTCGTTGAAATCCCATTAGGGTAAAACTCATTTGTAGAAAGACCCTCTGGCTCCAAAAAAATTTGATGGCTTGATTTGGTTGCAAAACGATG
This sequence comes from Polynucleobacter sp., assembly GCA_036787315.1. GTDB lineage: Bacteria > Pseudomonadota > Gammaproteobacteria > Burkholderiales > Burkholderiaceae > Polynucleobacter. Next base: position 3,103 of record DAIQPR010000155.1, read on the forward strand.
TATTTTATCCTCAATGGATGGGCAATACCTGGGACCAACCCCCTCTATTACACCCGTATACATAGGGGAACGATCCAAACCTCCACGAATTATTTCGTGTGTTTCCTCATTTGTGTAAGTAACCCAACATGACAATTGTTTCGGGTGTTGTTCAGGCCTACCTAAAAAAGAAAAAACAGGCAAAGGATCAAGATCCCCTGGTTGCTCAAATGTTTTAGAAAAATCAATGGTTCTTCCATCAATCCTTGGAGGAGTTCCCGTTTTTAATCTTCCCTGTGGAAGATTTAACTCTTTCAACCTGTCTGAAAGACGAATTGCAGCAGGGTCACCCGCTCTTCCTCCGGAGTGGTTTTCTAATCCCACATGGATTTTTCCATTTAAAAAAGTACCTGCAGTTAATACTACTGTTGGGGCATAAAACCTCAGGCCCAACTGCGTTATAGCCCCTGAAACCTTTTCACCACTCAAAATCAAGTCATCAACTGCAGATTGAAAGAGAGTTAAATTCTTTTGATTTTCTAGCTTTGAGCGCATAGCCGACTTATACAAAGCTCGATCCGCTTGAGCACGGGTCGCACGTACTGCAGGACCCTTACTAGAATTTAAAATCCTAAACTGTATCCCCGCAATATCAGTAATTTCAGCCATGGCGCCACCCATTGCATCAATCTCTTTAACAAGATGCCCTTTTCCAATTCCACCAATGGATGGATTGCAGCTCATAGTACCTAAAGTTTCAATATTATGAGTTAACAATAAAGTGTCGCATCCCATTCGAGCACTTGCCAACGCCGCCTCACAGCCAGCGTGACCGCCACCAATCACTATTACATCAAATTTTTTCTTGAAATCTATCATTTATTATTTAGCTTAGAATTTGTTTCACGTGAAACAATAAGGCTATATTATCTTATGAAATCAAACAAATGATAAGAATCATTTGCAGTTTTGATAATGAGGGCTATAACTACCACGATAAAAAACCTACGAATCATGTGGCTACCATGTTTAAGTGCAAAGGCGCTTCCCACCAATCCACCCACAATATTGAAAAACATCATTCCAAGAGCAATTTTCCAATGAATATGACCAGTAGGAATAAATAAAGCCAATGCAGCAAAATTAGTAAGACAGTTCACAATTTTCGTGGCGGCTGCTCCATGCAAAAAGTCGAACCCAAGAAAACGTACAAATAAAAACATAAAAAAGGCTCCCGTTCCGGGACCAAAAAACCCATCATAAAAACCAATCGTCAAAGAGCCAAAGGAAACAACAATAAGACTTTTAAGACTTTCATTCGGTCGGTAATCATTTAAACCAAATTTTTTATTTTTAATTGTAAAAAACAAAAGTGCTAACAAAATCAATGGAAGGAGTTTTCGAATAAACTCTGGGGAAGTCATGGTTAGTGTCCACGCGCCCATGAATGATCCAAACAAAGAATTGATTGATGCGAAAAATAAAAGCTTTTTAGGAAGTGTTACTTTTTTTATATATCGTGTTGCAGCAACAAATGTTCCACCAATTGCAGAAAGTTTGTTAATACCAAACAAAGTAGCAGGAATTTCTTTAGGATATACGGAGAAAAGAGCAGGGATTTGAACTAAACCACCGCCACCCACGATGGCATCAATAAAACCCGCTATAAATGCAGCTATTGCTAGAACAAAGAACCCGAAATCAATTAATTCATTTAAAATCAATTAGTTACTGCTTTTTTTGAATTTATCAAGGAACTCACCGACAACTCCTTTACGAAAAGCCATAACGCAAATCACGAAGATCAAACCAGTAACAATCGTCACTGACTCTCCAAGTGTTCTAAACCACTCTATATTTGAAATAGAGTAAATCCAATTCCCAATTTCACCCACTTTGTGTTCTAAGACTGTGATAACAAACGCACCAAGAACTGGACCAATCAAAGTTCCTACGCCACCAACTAAAGTCATCAAGATTACAAGGCCAGACATGGACCAATGAGCATCAGAAAGCGTCTCAAAACCCATCATCAAAGCTTGTAAACTACCAGCCAATCCAGCAAGAGCCCCTGATAATATAAAGGCTAACAACTTAAATCGATCTACTTCATAGCCAAGAGAAATAGCACGAGGTTCATTTTCCTTAATTGCAAATAAAATTTGACCGAAAGGAGAACTTGTAACTCTGGCTATTAAAAATATAGCTAACAAAAAGAAAACGAATACAAGGTAATACATACTAATATCGCTTTGCAAATCTAATAAGCCAAGGAATGATCCTCTCGGTATACCTTGCATACCATCTTCCCCGCCCGTAAATTTTGCTTGTAAAAAAACAAAATAGAGCATTTGAGCTAATGCCATGGTAATCATTGCAAAATAAATTCCTTGACGACGAATCGCCAAACTTCCAACTATATAACCAAATAAGGTAGCAAAAAGTGTTCCGCCTAAAAGACCTAACTCTGGAGGCAATCCCATATCACGAATAACATATCCGCAAATGTACCCACCGCCACCAAGAAAAGCAGCATGAC
>DAIQPR010000010.1:0-25563 GCA_036787315.1 Polynucleobacter sp.
GGTCAAGAGGGTGCTGGAGTGATCGAAAAAGTTGGTCCGGGTGTGAATCATGTTCAAGTAGGAGACCGTGTTGCTTATGCAGGTCGTCCTTTGGGTTCTTATTCTCAAGCTAGAGTCATGCCGGCTGACATTATTGTTAAATTACCTGACGCAATTAGTTTTGAACAAGCTGCAGCGATGATGCTACAAGGTATGACTGTTCAATATTTATTGAATAGTACTTATAAAGTTCAAAAGGGCGACACGGTTTTATTTCACGCGGCTGCTGGTGGAGTAGGATCTATTGCTTGTCAGTGGCTAAAGGCAATTGGTGCAACAGTGATTGGTACTGTTGGAAGTCCAGAAAAGGCAAAACTTGCTAAATCGATGGGGTGTGATCACACGATTTTGTATCGTGAAGAAGACTTTGTAAAACGTGTACGTGAAATTACCGATGGTAAAGGTGTTCCGGTTGTTTATGACTCTATCGGAAAAGATACTTTTATGAAGTCTTTAGATTGCCTCTCACCATTGGGCACTATGGTTACATTTGGAAACGCATCTGGCCCTGTTCCGCCATTAGATGTTTCAATACTTGCTGGTAAGGGATCATTAAAAGTAACACGTCCAACACTAACTACTTATGTTTTAAATCGTGCATTACTAGAGCCAATGGCAGCGGATTTATTTCAACGCGTGATGAGTGGACAAGTCAAGATTGAAATTTCTCATCGTTATCCTTTGGAGCAAGCTGCGCAAGCACAAAGAGATATGGAAAGTAGAAAAACTACAGGTTCAATTATTTTGTTACCTTAAGCTATTTTGGGAGCATTCTTAACATAAGACATGCTCCCAAAGGTTTAGAAAGCAAAAATTGCTAACTTAAGCCATAACGTGGCATAATAATCAACTTTCCAGCCGCGGTGGTGAAATTGGTAGACACAGGAGACTCAAAATCTCCCGCCGCAAGGTGTGACGGTTCGAGTCCGTCCCGCGGCACCAATATTTAAAGATAGCTTTCACAAAAACAACACATAGCTAGTTATCAATCAATAAATTTTTTTAGTTGCTAAAACACGAAAAATCAATGTGTAGAAATGTGTTAAAGTTTTTACATAAGATTTAATTCAACTTTTCGGGTTATGACATGCAAAGACCAGCTTTTCCAGTTAATGAGATAGCAAGATTAAAAGATTTATTGAGCCATGAAATTTTAGACACAAATCCAGATGAATTTTTAGATTCCGTAACCCATTTGGCCCAAAATGTTTTTCATGTTAAAACCGTTTTAATTTCTCTAATTGATGCCGATCGACAATGGTTCAAGTCTCGCCAAGGATTAGATGCTTCCGAAACACCTAGAGACATTTCATTTTGTGGTCATGTGATTTTACAAAACGATATCTTTGAAATTTCTGATGCTTTAGAGGATCAACGTTTTGCTGATAATCCTTTAGTAACCGGTAATCCACTAATTCGTTTTTATGTTGGAATCCCAATAAAAAGTGCTTTAGGGAATAACTTGGGTACCCTTTGTTTAATTGATGATCATCCAAGAAAATTGACTCAAGAAGAAAGAGCTTTTTTAGTGGACTTTAAAAATATCATACAGACTTACATTATTAATCAACATCAAAATAAAACCTTTCAGTTGATTATGGACTCCGTACATGAAGGCATTATTGTTCATGATCGTGATGGTAGGATTGTATTTATTAATCCAGCAGCACATGACTTATTAGGCGATTCCTTGATGCATTTGTTTGGTCAAGTTAGCTGGAATCAAGGTAAAGAATTGTCAAAACAATCAAGTTCAAATATTGCTCAGGTAAATGACATCATGCTTGGGTTGCATCAGCAAGTTTTACCTTATGAAGGACAGGCAGTATTAACTAAATTAGGTGGTCAAAAGATTCAAGTGTATTTTCAGATTGAGCCACTCATGCGAGGTGGTATGTTGACTAACACCATACTGGTTTTAAAAACTGTTTAAACAACATAACTAATTTGTTTAAGCAGGAATCTGCTGCAGCATGTTCTTACACAAATAGTTCGTTATGTGGGGCAAGTAACACCATATTTTAGGTAAGTAAATTTCTTTCTAGCTACGATATTAGATATCGTAGCTAGCGTTTTCTTCATTGACAGGGCTATTGTTCTGAATAGCCTGATCTACTAGTTTTCTCGTTAAACTAGGCGCTAAGAGTTCGATAAATGTATATGTGTATGCTCTTAGATAGGCGTCCTGTTTGATGGCTATTCTCGTTGTGTTATTACCAAATAGATGGCCTGCTGGCAGCATTTCGAGATTGACATCACGTTGAGCATCAAAAGCCACTCCGGCAACAATACCAATTCCTAGACCTGTTTCAACATAGGTTTTAATAACGTCTGCATCGATAGCTTCCAAGACGACATCTGGATGAAGTTTCTTTTTTGCAAAAGCTGCATTGATTTTGGATCTTCCTGCAAAAGCGATGTCATAAGTAATGATGGGGTATTCAACTAAATCCTCCAATGAGATAGGTCGCTTAGTAAGAAGAGGGTGGCCATGAGGAACGACTACAGCGTGTTGCCACTGGTATCCTGGTAAAGAAACGAGTTGAGGAATATTCGATAGACCTTCTGTGGCGATGGCAATATCTGCTTGGTTGCTTAACACTAACCCTGCAAGATGCTCAGGACTTCCTTGTTGAATACTTACTCTAACTTTTGGGAACCTTTTCTTAAATTCCCCAATGACGTTTGGTAAAGAATAACGTGCTTGGGTGTGGGTGGTGGCAATTACAAAATTACCCTGATCTGAGGCAGCGAATTCAGCTCCGATTTTTTTAAGATTTTCTAATTCTCCAAGTATTTTTTCTATACAAATCAATACCTTTTTACCGGGATCTGTTAAGTCTCTAATGCGCTTTCCGTGTCTGCGAAAGATATCAACCCCGAGTTCGTCCTCTAATTCGAGAATCGCTTTTGAGACTCCTGGTTGAGATGTAAACAAAGCTTTAGCTGCATCAGTTAAGTTGAAGTTTTGGCGAACGGCTTCTCTAACAAAACGAAATTGGTGGATATTCATAAAAGTGGATTCTATATATCAAAAATGATATATTAAAACGATTATTTATTATTTGTAAATCTTATTGTTGAGGTGGAGAATACACCCCTATGGAAAATTTATTCGAATTTAATTATTTATATATCTTTGCAGGGGCACTTGTTGGCTTATTGGTAGGTCTTACTGGAGTAGGTGGAGGGTCACTTATGACCCCATTATTAACCCTTATTTTTGGTATTTCTCCTAGTATTGCGGTGGGAACCGATTTGGCATTTGCAGCTTTAACTAAAGGGGTAGGAACTTTTGCGCATCGTTTGCAGGGTCATGTTCGGTGGGATATTGTCCGCTTACTGTGTTTAGGGAGTCTTCCTGCAGCAATTGCTAGCATTTTTTTCTTAAAATATTTAGGTAGCATTTCTCAAGAATGGCAGCATTACATTAAGTTCTCTATTGGGATTTCTGTTTTATTAACAGCGCTGTCTTTAATTTTTAGAGCACGTTTAAAAGTTTGGCTCAGTAAAAATCCTCAATACGAAGTCAAAGGAAATGCACTTCGTTTGGCGACTATCGGTGCTGGCGTCATTATTGGCATCTTGGTAACCATTTCATCCATTGGTGCTGGAGCAGTTGGAGCCACGATTATTGTTTTTCTTTATCCGACCCTAAAACCAGCTGAAGTTGCTGGAACAGATATTGCATATGCTGTTCCGTTAACAGCTCTAGCTGGATTGGGGCATTTCTGGTTAGGAAATGTTCACTTCGATTTATTAATTGCTCTTTTAATTGGCTCAGTTCCGGCTATTTGGTTGGGTGCAAAGATGGCAAGCGCCTTCCCTGAGCGTGTCACCCGAACGATTCTTGCAAGTGTCTTAACACTCGTTGGGTTCAAATTAGTTTCTTAATGAAAGTTTTCTATGTATAAATATGATCACATTGATCAATCCCTGGTTGATTCTAGAGCGCAGGAGTTTAAGTTTCAGGTAGAACGCCGACTCAACGGAACTTTGTCTGAAGAAGAGTTTCGACCACTACGATTACAGAATGGGCTTTATTACCAACTTCATGCTTATATGCTTCGTGTTGCAATACCTTATGGGGTTTTGAATGCGGATCAATTAGATCAGTTAGCTTATATTGCAAGGCGCTATGACAAAGGCTATGGCCATTTCACAACACGTCAAAACGTTCAATTCAACTGGTTAACTCTCGAAGATAGCCCAGCAATTTTGTCTGATTTAGCCAAAGTACAGATGCATGCGATTCAGACATCTGGAAATGTTGTCAGAAACATTACGAGTGATCCATTTGCTGGGGTAGCCCAGGACGAAGTTGTGGACCCAAGACCTTTTTGTGAACTATTGCGTCAATGGTCAACGCTGCATCCTGAGTTTGCTTACCTACCTCGTAAATTTAAAATTGCAATCAATGGTTCTAAAACTGATAGAGCTGTGACAATGGTGCACGATGTTGGTATCGTTCTCAAAAAAGATGATGCAGAAAATGTCGTTGCAGATATCTATGCTGGCGGTGGATTAGGTCGTACTCCAATACTCGCAAGCTTTATTAAAGGCGATTTACCTTGGCAACAATTACCAAGCTATCTTAATGCCGTATTACGTGTTTATAACCGTTATGGACGCAGAGATAATCTATACAAGGCACGTATTAAGATTTTAGTGAAAGCACTTGGTCCAGAGCAATTTGCAAAAGAGGTTGAAGAGCAATGGGCCTTGATGAAAGATCGTAATGACGGTTTTGTGGAGCAAGAATGGCAAAGAGTTGCAAAGCATTTTGTAAAACCAAATTATCTAAAAATCCCACAGCAGTCCTTGTTTGACATCATTAACCTAGCTCCAAAAGATCAGCAAAAGTCATTTGCAAATTGGTTAGAAAGAAACACCAAAAAACATCAAGTACCAGGATATTTGAGTGTGGTGATAAGTCTTAAAAACCATCATGGAAGTGCGCCAGGAGATGCTACTGCTGAACAAATGAATGTTGTAGCTAACTTATCCCGTCAATATAGTTATTCAGAAATTCGCGTGACGCATGAGCAAAATTTAGTTTTAGCCGATGTTGAGCAAACGCATTTATTTGCTATCTATCAAACATTGAAGCAACATGGTTTAGCGCGCTCGAATATTGGCTTGTTAAGCGACATGATTGTATGCCCAGGTGGAGATTTTTGTTCTCTTGCTAACGCAAAATCCTTACCGATTGCCGCTGAAATTGCAAAGCAATTTGATGATTTAGATTATTTGTATGATCTTGGCGATTTAAGTCTCAATATTTCTGGATGTATTAATTCTTGTGGACACCACCATGTTGCGAATATTGGTATTTTAGGTGTCGATAAAGATGGAACAGAGTGGTATCAGATTACTTTAGGCGGGCAGCAAGGAAATTCTACTGCGATAGGTAAAGTTATTGGTCCATCCTTTAGTGCTGCAGAAGTACCAAATATCATTCAAAAAATTATTGAAGTATTTGAACAAAAGCGCATTGGGCAAGAGTCATTTATAGAAACTTATCAACGAATTGGTATTGAGCCATTTAAAAATAAGGTTTATCAAAAAGTTGAGCAGGAGTTAGCAAATGCCTAAATATATTCAATATTTTAAAAATACTAAGCCGAGTATCCAAGATAATATTTGGTTGATCCAAAGGGAGTCAGATCTTAATCCTGATACTTTAGGAGATCGTCATACCTTTGTTGCTTTCGGTTTTTGGAAAAATCATCAAGCAGCTCTTCAAACAAAGCTTGCTGCTCAAACGCTTGGTATTTATTTCACAGTAACAGACGATATATTGAAAGATTCAGAATTAACCCAAATTGTTTTGAATCAAGCCAGTATCATCGCGATTGATTTTCCAATCTTTAGAGATGGAAGAGGCTTTAGTACTGCAGCCATTTTGCGCGAGCATTTTGGATGGCAAAAAGAGTTAAGGGCAATAGGGGATGTACTGGTTGATCAAGTTTTACCGATGGCCCGTGTAGGATTTGATGCCTTTGATTTACGCCAAGATCAAAATTTAGAATTTGCTATTGAACAACTCAATCGGTTTAGTGTGACGATGCAAAATGATTGGCGTGGATTGAGAACAACATTACAGGAGGTACTTGCATGAGCATCTCTTTATGGAAAATCCCTCATAGTGAATACACTGCCAGTGATATTGAGCAGTTGTATGTTCGATTAGCAGATCGGCTAAAAAAAATAAGCACACGTTATCAAGCGGTTAAATTTGCCACAAGTTTAGCTGCAGAAGACATGGTGATTGCGGATGTCATTGCATCAGAAAATCTACCAATTGAGATTTTTACTTTAAATACTGGCAGATTACATCAAGAGACCTTGGATATGTATCAATTGGTACAAGAGCATTACAAGATTCAGATACAAAGTATTGAGCCAGATATAGAACAGGTTAATCAATATATTCAGGACCGTGGTTTAAATGCTTTTTATGAATCTGAAGATGCTAAAAAGGCTTGTTGTGGAATACGTAAAGTTATACCTCTGAATAAAGCTTTAAAAAGCGCTGATGCTTGGTTAACAGGACAGCGCCGTGAACAAGCTATAACTAGAACTGAGCTTGAGTTTGAGGAGTTAGATAAAGATCGAGGGATTGCCAAATTTAACCCAATTTTTGATCTTACAGAAAAGCAAATGTGGGCGTATTTGCAATTGCGGAATGTTCCAATTCATCCTTTGCACAAAAAAGGATACCCAAGTATTGGTTGTGAGCCTTGTACCAGAGCTATCAAAGACGGGGAAGATATCCGAGCTGGTCGTTGGTGGTGGTTACAGCAAGATAGTAAAGAATGTGGCTTACATGTGATGGAAAGTGTAGAAAAATGACATTAATCAATCAGATTCAAAATCAGCACCTTGATTATCTAGAGGCAGAATCAATTTATATCATTCGTGAGGTCGTTGCTCAATGTAGTCGACCAGCTTTATTGTTTTCAGGCGGTAAAGATTCTATTGTGATGTTTCATCTAGCAAGAAAAGCATTTTGGTTTGGTCAGAGAAAGATCAACTTACCATTTCCTTTATTGCATGTTGATACTGGACATAACTATCCTGAGGTCATTCAGTTTAGAGATGAGATTGTAGAGAAGACAGGTGCACAATTAATTGTTGCGCATGTAGAGGATTCTATTAAAAAAGGAACTGTCAAACTCAAACATGCATTAGATTCTAGAAACGCAGCGCAAGCCGTTACTCTTTTAGAGGCGATTGAGGAACACGAGTTTGACGCATTAATGGGTGGCGCTAGACGAGATGAAGAAAAAGCGCGTGCAAAAGAAAGAATATTTTCATTTCGTGATGAGTTTGGTCAATGGGATCCTAAAGCCCAGCGTCCAGAGTTGTGGAGTTTATATAACGCCAGAACTTCAAAAGGTGAAAATATGCGCGTTTTCCCAATTTCTAATTGGACTGAACTAGATGTTTGGCAGTATATTGCTCGTGAAAAATTATCCTTACCTTCAATATATTTCAGTCATCAACGCGAAATCGTACGACGTGGCAAGTTATTGGTTCCAGTGACACCCTTGACGCCTAAGCAAGCAGATGATATCAGTGAAGTTATTCCTGTTCGTTTTAGAACTGTAGGTGATATTAGTTGTACATGTCCAGTCGAGAGTAGCGCAGTTGATCCTGAGGATATTATTGATGAGACGGTAGTTGCTGAGGTGACTGAGCGAGGTGCAACACGGATGGATGACCAAACTAGTGAAGCATCGATGGAGCGTCGTAAAAAAGAGGGGTACTTCTAATGCATACAGGATTATTAAGATTTATTACAGCTGGTAGTGTTGACGATGGTAAAAGTACTTTAATTGGTAGGCTTTTATTTGATACAAAAGCAGTATTAACTGATCAGCTCGCAGCTTTAGGAAAAACGAAATATGCGCGAGTTACATCGAACGATGCTGCAGTGGATTTGGCTCTTCTGACTGACGGGCTAGAAGCTGAGCGTGAGCAAGGTATTACTATCGATGTTGCTTACCGATATTTTGCTACTTCAAAACGTAAATTTATAGTAGCTGATGCGCCGGGACATGAGCAATATACGCGTAATTTAGTAACGGGAGCTTCGCAGGCTGATGCAGCAGTTGTTTTAGTAGATATTAGTCGCTTAGATTTAAATAGTGAAAAGATTCAGTTACTGCCACAAACCATTAGGCATAGTGCTATTTTGAAATTGTTGGGTATTCGGCATTTAGTGTTTGCAGTTAATAAGATGGATTTATTTGAATATGATGAGCAGCATTTTCAAAAAGTATCAAGCGCTATTGAAGAGTTGAAAAATACTTTAGGTTTGCAAGAAATTCAGATTATCCCAATTGCAGCCTTATTGGGTGATAACGTTGTTGACTCTAGTAAGAGAATGCCATGGTACCAAGGGCCAACATTGTTAGCATTTTTAGAGAGCTTGGAAATTCAGGCCAAACATAGTGATCAAAAGAAAGACTTACGATTCCCTGTTCAACTTGTTGCCAGACAAGATGGAAGTAGTAGTCACGATTATCGTGGCTATCTTGGGCGCATTGAAGCTGGCGTAATTGAAGTTGGCCAAGTCGTCAAAATTGAGCCATCTGCAACGGAAGCTATTGTTAAAAGTATTCAACTTGCTCATCAAAATTTAGGCTTGTCGGATAACAATGAAGTTAGTAAGGCATATGCAGGTCAAATGGTTGCCATTGAATTAGATAGAGATTGTGATGTCTCGCGGGGTGATATGTTGATTGATGCTACTGACACGCAAGCGATTATTACAAAGAATGTTGTTGCTGATGTATGTTGGTTAAACAAAGAGCCTTTATCTCTTCAGAGAAAATATATTCTGCGCCAAACAACGAATCAAGTTTTTGCGAAGGTTAAATCTGTTGAGCACGTTTTTGATGTAAGCACTGTAACGAATAAACAGCATCATGAACATATTCAAATGAATGATATTGGGCGTATTCAAATTCATTTACAGAAAAATATTGTGGCAGATCAATTTGATGACTCCATTAACACTGGGGCGTTTATTTTGATTGATGAAGTTAATAATCATACAGTTGCTGCTGGAATGATTCGTGCTGGAGCAGTTTAATGAAATTGAATTCACCTGGGAAGGTATATCTTATTGGTGCTGGTCCAGGAGCACAGGATTTAATGACACTGCGTGGTGCGAAGATTTTAGAAAAAGCAGATATCGTTTTTTATGATGCTTTAGTCAGCTCCCAGATGTTGGAGTTATGCCCTAATGCTAAATTAGTTGCGGTTGGTAAGCGGTGTGGGAAACTTTCTACCGCACAAAAATTTATAGATAAACAACTCGTTGATGCAGCAAAAAAATATCAGACAGTTGTAAGACTCAAGGGGGGTGACCCTATGATTTTTGGGCGCGCTGATGAAGAAATGATAGCACTTGCTCAAGAAGGTATTGAGTTTGAGATTATCCCAGGTATAACAAGTGCACTAGCAGCTGCAGCAAGTGTTCAAAGTTCTTTGACCTTGAGAGGTGTATCTCGGAGTGTTGCATTTGTCACGGTTGCGAAAGCATCAGAAACATTATCGTCCTCTTCGATTCCTAATGCAGATACTTTAATTTATTACATGGGGCGTCAAGATGGTCATTTGATAGCTGAGCAATTGATCCAGTCTGGTAGGAATCAAAATACGCCTGTAGTTGTTGTTGAGGCGATCAGTACCGGCAATGAAAGAAGATTATTCACTGATTTAAAAGGTCTTCAATCAGACTTACTACGAGAGTGGTGTGATCCTCAATTTCCAGCACTCTTAATGATTGGAGATGCCTTCACTAAAGTTTGTGAGCAGGAAAATCAATTAAGAGCTAACTTGTCCTTGAGCGAATTGAATGATGCTTTGCAAAACAGCTTCGCTTTCTCCCACGGCAGGAGAAGTGCTTAATTTAATTTGAGGAAATTGCTGACGGCATTCTTCCAAAATAAGCGGTAGATCTTTCCGTAAGTGTCCACCTTGCCCAAAAAAAACTGGTATGACACAAATCTCTGTAATACCTTGTTCAGCAAAATTACCTACACACTCTGGTAAGGACGGAGTCATTAATTCAAGAAATGCAAGGCTTGCTGTGTGTTCTGGGTAGTTTGTTCGCCAAATTTCGACGAGTCGATCAAAAGGTTCACGCCAACGGATATCCCTTGCTCCATGACCAAAAAATATGACAGCTTTCATCTTCTTGCCACCCATATTAACGCGATAAATGCCATTATTAAATAAACACCTAGAGGTATAACTGCTGTTATAAATGGTGGCCAAGAGCCTAATAAGCCAATGTGAGAGAAGAGCGTATTAAATAAAATAAAGCTCATACCCAAGATGATTCCCCCGAATACTTTCAGACTTATTCCACCAGACCTTGCATGAAGATATCCAAAAGGAAGTGCAAGGCAGAGCATCACTAAGATGGTAAATGGGTAAATTAATTTCTTCCAAAGCGCTAGTTGATAGGCTTGACTATTTTGTTGGTTATCTTCCAAGTGATTGATAAAGCGATTGAGATTGATGATGGACATTCTCTCTGGCGAAATTAAAAGTACAGCAAGAATATCGGGAGTAACTTCAGATTGCAATCTTTGTTGTTGGAAGGTTTTACTGGTAGAACGATAAACCGTATCTAGAGGATTTTCTTTCGGATATTCTATAACTCTTGTTTCGGTAACATTACGTAAATTCCAAAAACCTTTCTCATCATAGCTACCTGACATAGCTTCACGAATAACTTGCAATTGATGGTGTTCGTTGAATTCATACATTCTTATTTGTGATATTTCACCACGATTTTTAATGTTGCCTACATTCACAAATCGAATCCCAGGTTTTTCAGGACCAATACCGTCTGGATCTTTTAATTTATCTTTAATCCAAGTACCTGTTTTAAGTGAGTTACCTAAAGCTTCATTGAGAGCTGCAGAACGCATCTCTTCAGCCTTTGTATCACAATAGGGACCAACCCACTCACTAAGGACGAAGGTGGTAATGATGATTGGAATACCAATTTTAAATAATGTCCATAAACCCCTTGAGGAGTTAAGGCCTGCCATACGAAGAATCGTGAACTCTGATTGGCTAGCCATTTGGGCAAAAACATATATTGCTCCAATAAGCCCTGCCATTGGGATTAACTCAACTAGGCGACTAGGTGACTTCAGCAATATATGAATAAAAGCTAAATAATTCGTGTAGTTACCTCTTAAATTATTTACTTCATTGAGGTAATCAAAAAAGATAAAAAGAGCAATTAAAGCAAAGAGTATGAATAAAAAATTGGTATAAATTTGGCGAGCCAAATATTTTTCGAAGATTCTGGGGAAAAGTAGGAACATTACAGTTTGAACCCACCAGGAATTTGGCGTTTCCACCAGCTAATTGACGGATTATTACGATGGCGAACTAAAAGTAATGCAACAACAATTGCCAAAACATGTATTGGCCAAAACGCGCGTATAAACGTTTCTTTATCGTCTGAGACAAGTGTTTGAGAAATGTTCAGTAAATTACTGTATATCAAATATGTAAATACTGCGTAGATTAAGGTGATGTAGTTCCCTCTTCTGGGATTTACATAAGCTAAGGGTACTGCGATTAAGATCAGTCCAAACGCCATCAATGGAAGTCCAATTCGCCAAAGAATTTCACCCATAGCTACTGGATTGGGATTTTCTAATAAAGATAGACTTGAGGATTCTTTTGGGCTAAACGTAATTGGCTTAGGTGCTTTTTTTTCAATATCTACTGTGTAAGATTCAAATTCTAAAATTTTAAAGTCACCTTTGGTGGGCTGACCTTCATATCGTTTGCCGTTATGAATCTTGATTTGCTTTACGCCATTATCTAGAAAATTGATATTTCCAGTCTCAGCCATGGCAACTGTCAAACGTTCATTCTTATGGTCTGCAACAAAAAGATTGGATATTTTGCTTGTTGCAGTATCAATGCTCTCGATAAAAAATACTCTATTAGAATTTGCTGATTCAAAAAACTGTCCTGGGATGAGCATTGCAGTTTCATCACGACCTTTAAATTTTTGAGTAATTTCAGAAGTTTTGGCATTTGTCCATGGCCAGACAAACAAAGCCATGATAGCAATGATAATAATCCAGGGAGTGGCAAACCTAAGTACTGGACCATACAGTTTGCCTAAGCTTAGGCCGCTGGCATACCAAACAACCATTTCAGAGTCTTTATGCCAGCGGATTAAAACCATCATAGTGGCAACGAACAAAGACACCGATAGAATGATAGATATGTAACCAATGACTGCTAGCATAATAAGAACAACAACATCTTTTGGATTGATAGATCCTGATGCAGCAAAACCCAAAATTCTGATCACTAGGGTTGTCATCATGATTGTCATCAATACAAGAAAGACTGCACCTGTTGTGTAGGATAATTCTTTCTTAAGAGATTGTTCAAAAATCATTTTTTTAAAGTTAGATGGATAATAGAGTTATTAAAACATTCAGTAGGCAAAAAACGATGCAAACAAAATTTATCACGAAAGTATTTCCAGAAGGTCAAAGTCGATTGGCAACGCAATTATTAACTGCAGTTGACTGTCTCATTTTACCTGTTTGTCAAATTAATAATAAAGCGCAATTTACCTTATCTAGTTCCTTAGCTAAATTAGATAAATTATTAGACGGCGCCTTAAGCTTAGCAGTTAAAAAGCAAGACTTTTTAGGCAAGGTAGGAGATACGTTTTTAGTTCATCAAAATAGTACATGGAAAAACAAAGGTATTAATGTTCAACGCATTCTAATGATAGGTTTAGGTGATCAGACTGAATTAACTGATAAAGCTTCTGAATACAAATTAGTGTCTGAGTACACAAAAGCTGCAAGAGCTGCACTCCGCCAGGTTGTTGCAACACAATCTCAATCGATTCTTTGGCTATTGGATCAAGACATTGGTGCGAAAAAACAAGATTTGTATAGTCAAATTATTCGTCAAACGATTTGTTTAGCTGAAGAGTCAAGTTATCGTTTTGGCTTGAGATTTAAGCAGTTTAAAACTAAGCCTACAGAAACTCCAGTTAGTCTTAAGTCAGTAGTTTTTGCAACAACAAAATCATCAGATAAAAGTGTTAAAGAAATGGTTCGCGTTGGTGTTGCAATTGCTCAGGGAATTAATTTATCGAAGGATTTAGGTAATTTACCGCCAAATATCTGTAATCCTAGCTACTTGGCAAAGACAGCTCAGACTATAGGTAAAGAGCATAATTTAAAAGTTCAAGTTCTTGAAAGAAAAGAGATTGAGCAATTGGGCATGGGTGCTTTTTTATCGGTAACTCAAGGATCAGAGACACCGCCTAAATTCATTATCATGCAACACCTTGGCGGGCCTGCAAAAGAAGCGCCAATTGTTTTGGTTGGTAAAGGGATCACCTTTGATACCGGTGGCATTTCATTAAAGCCTGGCGAAGGTATGGATGAGATGAAGTATGACATGTGTGGCGCTGCTTCTGTTTTAGGAACTATGAAGGCAGTTGCGCAAATGGGTTTGAAAAAGAATGTAATTGGCGTTGTACCTACTTGTGAAAATATGCCATCAGGAAAAGCAACGCGCCCAGGAGATATTGTTGTCACCATGTCCGGTCAAACCGTAGAGATTCTTAATACTGATGCTGAAGGAAGGTTAATTCTTTGTGATGCATTAACTTATGTGGAACGTTTCAAACCTAAAGCAGTCATTGATATCGCAACATTGACTGGCGCGTGCGTTATTGCATTGGGAAGTGTTCACTCAGGGTTATTTAGTAAAAATGAAACATTGGTCAAAGACTTGCTCCAGGCTGGACAAATTTCTTTAGACACAGCTTGGCATATGCCTCTGGATGATGCGTATCAGGAGCAATTAAAGTCAAATTTTGCGGACATGGCAAATATTGGTGGCCGACCTGCTGGTAGCGTAACTGCAGCATGTTATTTGTCTAGATTTACCCATGCTTACCCGTGGGCGCATTTGGATATAGCAGGAACAGCATGGAAAAGTGGTGCAGCTAAAGGATCAACTGGTAGGCCAGTGCCACTTTTGACTGAATTTTTACTTAAGGCTTGATATATCTTGGCAAAGGTTGACTTTCATAGTCAGGTTGGCGATAAGTTAACCTACACGTGTCGGCTAGTGAGAAAAATTTTCTCACTAGCTAATCCAGATGAGGGTTTAAAAAAGATTGTTATTGTTGGTGCGACTGATGATTTAAATCGTTTAGATCAGTTGCTATGGAGTTTTAGCAATGAGGATTTTTTACCGCATGTTTTTATTGATGATGAAACTGCTCCATTCTCTCCGATTGTTCTTGCGCATCAATTCCAAGCAGAACGTTTTGATTTAATTCCTCACCAAGATGTATTTATTCATCTTGGTAGAGAATTTTTACAAGACATTGAACAAATTACAGATCGATTTGATAGAGTGATAGAGCTTGTATCTGTTGAAGAGCCTGATGTTCTTGCAGGTCGTGAGCGTTTTAAGCGTTATAGATCAATGGGCATTGAACTTGTTAATTACGATCAAAAAGGAACAAAATGATACATCCACAATTTGATCCAGTTGCTTTGCGAATAGGTCCTTTATCCGTTCATTGGTATGGGCTAATGTATTTATTGGGATTTATTCAGTATTTGCTCTTAGGTCGAATTAGGATCTCTCAAGAACCTATCAAACAGCAAGGTTTTGTTCATCAAGATTTAGAGGATTTACTTTTTTATGCTGTCTTAGGCGTCATTTTAGGAGGTAGATTAGGATATTGTTTATTCTATTTACCAGGTCATTATTTAACGCATCCTTTAGATATTTTTAAGGTTTGGCAAGGTGGTATGGCTTTTCATGGTGGTTTTTTAGGCGTGGTTGCTGCGATAGCTTGGTTTTCTAAAAAGCGTGGGATTTCATTTTTCTCTGTTGCAGACATGATTGCTCCCTTGGTGCCATTTGGTTTAGCATTTGGCCGCATTGGAAATTTCATTAATGGCGAGTTGTGGGGGCGACCCACAGATGTTTCATGGGGCATGGTTTTTCCTCAAGCGGGTGATGACTTCATTAGACATCCGTCTCAACTTTATGAGTTTGCGGGAGAGGGAGTTTTATTAGGAATTTTGCTTTGGTTATATTCCAGACATCCCCGTAAAGTCGGACAGACCTCAGGGGCATTTATGTTTGGATACGGCATATTTCGCTTTTTAGTTGAATTTACAAGAGAGCCTGATCGCTTTTTGGGGACCTTATCTTTCGGCTTATCTATGGGGCAGTGGTTATCAATTCCCATGATTGTTTTTGGCCTTTATTTAATTCTTCGTCCTAGCATTCGCAAAACTGCTTGATTTATATTACTATCATAAATAGGTAGTAAGTGGTTGCATCATTATTTGAAATCATTGTGAGAGCTAGGTATGACATTATTGCAAAAGTTCACTCAGGTACGCTCTTTATCGAGAGCCATTAATGCTGCAAAAAAAATATTGACCGAGCGAGGCGAGGCTAACTCTGCGAGTATGGCTAATGATATTTTGAGTCAATATCGCTTATTGAATGAAGAACAAAAAATAAGTTTTTACCATGCACTTGCTACTAAGTTTAATCCTGACCCCAACCTTGTATTAAAGGTTGCTCAAGATTATGCAAATGATCCAACAGGTAAAAATTTAATTCAATTAAGTAAAGTTACTGAACCTCCACGACAAGAGCTCTTAAGACGTATCAATCGCGTTGAGGGTGCAACAAAAGAGATTGTTGCAATGAGACGGCATTTGATTAAGATTTTGGATAAGAACCCAGACTTAAGAGTATTAGATGATGACCTTCATCACTTATTTGTTTCATGGTTTAATCCAGGATTTTTAAAGATGCATCGTGTAGATTGGAAATCTCCAGCACATATCTTAGAAAAAATTATTCAACATGAGGCTGTGCATGAGATTGATGGTTGGGATGACTTAAGAAGACGTTTACAACCTGATCGTCGTTGTTTTGCTTTTTTTCATCCCCAGTTACCAGATGAGCCTTTGATATTTGTTGAGGTTGCATTGGTGCCAGAAATTTCATCTGCCATTGGACCTTTAGTCAATAAAAAGTCTGAGACTGTGGAATCAAGTCAATTTAAGGCGGCTATTTTTTATTCGATTAGTAATTGTGAATCTGGTTTAAAGGGTGTTTCCTTAGGAACCTTCCTTATTAAACAAGTTGCAACTTACCTTAAAAATGAATTCCCGAGTTTAAAAACTTTTGTGACTCTATCACCTATTCCAGGTTTTATGGATTGGGTAATTGGTGGTGCGCAGTTGGGAGAAAGTTTTACTGATCAAACGGTTCTCAATAAAATTAGTAAATCCTTAGAACAACTAAATTTGAAAAAACAGTCTTGGCCTGAAAAAATATCTAGTGGCTGGCATCCAGATACTGCACCTGAGGAAGATAAAGAGGCGCTTCTTACTTTGTGCGCTATTTACCTCACAAAATTATCAGTGAGGAGAGGTGGTAATCCTGTCGCTAAGTTCCACTTAGGAAATGGCGCTCAGTTATATAGGATTAATTGGGCGGGTGATTTATCCAAAAAGGGTTTAAGACAGTCTGCAAGCCTCATGGTAAATTACTTGTATGATTTAGAAAAAATAGAGGATAATCATGAACGTTTTGTGAATGATGAGGTTATTTACTCCCGATTAGTCGCTAAAATCCTCTAAAAACCAAAAACAGGAGATTGTTTTGAAAAATTTACAGACATTTAAGTCATTTTTGCAATCTTAATTAGTACTGTTTTGTGTGCATTCGCATTTAGATTAAAAAATCGTATAGTGTGATCTCAAGTTGCTCGATGTTGAGCAACTTTTTTAACAAATATTAAAAAATTTATTTATTAATTAGGAAATATATGTCAGGTCCTTTGTCTCATATTAAAGTTCTAGATATGTCACGTGTCTTAGCTGGCCCTTGGGCAGCTCAAAACTTAGCTGATCTAGGTGCGGAAGTTATTAAGGTAGAGCGTCCAGTAAAGGGCGATGATTCTCGTGCATTTGCCCCACCATTTTTAAATGACGAAAACGGTAATGTTACTAAAGAATCTGCATATTACTGTGCAGCTAATCGCGGAAAAAAATCTATCACCATTGATATTTCGAGTGAAGAGGGACAAAAGCTTGTTCGTGAATTAGCCAAGGAAGTTGATGTTTTGGTTGAGAACTATAAAGTAGGCGATTTAGCTCGTTATGGCCTTGGATATGAAGACATCAAGAAAATTAATCCTGGAATTATTTATTGTTCAGTAACTGGTTTTGGCCAAACTGGACCATATAAAGATCGTCCTGGATATGATTTTATGGCTCAAGGTATGGGCGGTTTAATGAGTGTTACTGGTGAGCGAGAAGATATGCCCGGTGGCGGCCCTCAGCGTGTAGGTGTTCCCATTATCGATATGACCACAGGAATGTATGCAACTATTGGGATTTGTGCAGCGATTGCACACAGGGCTGTTACTGGAGTTGGTCAATGGGTTGATGTTTCTTTATTAGACTCATGCGTTGCTTTTCTTTCTAATCAAGCAATGAATTACTTTTCAACTGGAAAGTCACCAAGAGCTCTAGGTAATGCGCACCCAAATATTGTGCCGTATCAATCTTTTAAAACTGCTGATGGTGCAATCATTCTTGCATGCGGTAACGATAATTTATTCAATAAGTTTTGTGAAGTTGCTCAGTGTCAACATTTAGCAGCAGATCCAAAGTTTTCGACAAATGGTCAACGCGTCAGTAATCGCGATGAAATCACTGATTTATTAGCTGCAATTTTTATTCAGAAAACCACTAAAGAGTGGGTGAAATTGTTAGATGATGCTGGGGTTGCTAATGGTCCTATTAACACAATTGCTGAAGTTTTTGAAGAGCCACAGGTACTTGCTCGTGGAATGAAGATTGAGTTACCGCATGCAACAGCTGGAAAAGTAACTTTAGTTGGTAGCCCAATGAAGTTCTCTGCCACTCCAGTTGAATATGAGATTCCACCTCCTGCGCTTGGACAACACACCCAAGAAATTTTAGAAACTGTATTGAAGAAATCTTCTGAAGAAATTGAGCAATTAAAGTCTTCTAAAACGATTTGAGTTTTAAATAATTTGGAATACGTTTTTGCATAGCATGTAGCTTGCTATGCAAATTAAAACGATTGCAAACATTTTACGCAGTTGAGTTGTATTCAATTGATGAGCAATGCGAACTCCAACTGAGGCTGTGAGCATGCTCATCACAGAGATACAAAGAACAGCTGGAAGATAGATGTATCCTAAAGAGTGAGCTGGAAGATTTTCGATATGTAAGCCACCGATGATGTAGCCAATAGCACTAGCTGCTGCAATTGGAAAGCCTAGAGCAGAAGATGTTGCAAGGGCACTGTGAATAGGGATGTTACACCATAGCATAAAAGGTACCGATATAAAAGCACCGCCAGCACCTACAAGACTTGAAACTCCACCAATAAGACTTCCGGTACCAAATAAACCAGCTTTACCAGGCAGAGTTCTTGAAGCTTGTGGTTTTTTATTAGCAAGCATTTGGTAAG
The DNA here is from genome assembly GCA_036787315.1 of Polynucleobacter sp. Taxonomy (GTDB): domain Bacteria; phylum Pseudomonadota; class Gammaproteobacteria; order Burkholderiales; family Burkholderiaceae; genus Polynucleobacter. Next base: position 18,625 of record DAIQPR010000010.1, read on the forward strand.
CTGAGAAATATTGAAAACTAGCAAAAAATATAGTTAACCATGGGCCTTGTAGTGCAGAAAATATTTTTCCACCACCTAAAATTCCGCCAAAAATAATACCGGGCGCTAGGGCGATGACGATATCCCAACGAATCATTTTCTTTTTTTGTTGCGCTCTTACTGAGGATATAGCAGTAAACAGAATAGTTGTCATTGAGGTGGCAATTGCCATATGAAGAATATGTTCTTGAGGGAACTGGTAGGACTCAAATAAAAATGTAAGGAATGGCACCATGATCATGCCGCCTCCGATACCGAGTAGACCTGCAACTAGACCAGTTACTGATCCTAGGCAAAGTAGTAAAGCGATTTGGTAATAAGTCAAAAAAAGTCTCTCATATAGTTATAGGGTCCCCGCCTTGGCCGCTAGGTCGTCATCCTGAACCCAGAGAGTTCAAGGTGGCGCGACAGAATAGTTTTGGGCACATCAGTATTTCCAGGGAGAATATGACCCGAAGTCATATTCTATAGAAACAAGGCGCGCTCGCCCACTATAGATGTTTAGCGCCATATGCGTTAGCATCGGTTCAAGGAACTATTGACCTTGGCGAACCAGGCAGGGATAGACAGTCTAACGCAATATCAACTTGTTTTTCAATCGCGTCTAATTTATTACTCAGTTCAGTTAATTCTGCATTGGAGACAGTTGGTGCAGAACTAGCTTGAATTTTTTCTTTCAAGTCTTGGATTTGAGCGGCAAAGCTAACTGCTGTCATTAATGCAGCACGTTCAATACTTTTATTAGGACCAGAGGTAATTTGTGCAATTTGGTCATTCACGGCTCTTGCAGCAATTTTTAATTTATCCTCATTCTCGAATGAAGTCATGAAAGCCATTTTTTGGCCAGCTAATTCGACATCAACGCGAATTGATTTTGATTCACTCATGCGAGGCCTCTGAAGAGTTATCCAGCAAAGTTAGTTGGCGTGTATCAGCAGTCTGAGGAAGTTTATTCAGAATCTTTTGGATTCTTCCCTGAGCATCTGAAATTTTATGCTCCATAAATGATTTTTCATTCATCAAGATTTTAATGTTCTCATGCAACTTATCAATTTTAAGTGACAGAGCATCTAATCTCTGAGAAAGAGAAACTTCATTAATCTCGGTTATTTCTGATGAATTATTCTGTTCCATACCTATATTGTATATAATTCGAGGAGTGAGGTGCTCACGATTTGATTCTTAAGTCGTAGTTAAACGGGAATCAGGAATTTTAACTCTCTAAAAGTTAGGACTACCTGAGCTGCCCCCGCAACGGAAAGTATTCTGCTAGTTAACCTAGCGACTCAACCAAAAGCCACTGGTTTTTAAAACTGGGAAGGCGGTTTGAGGGAATGCAAGCCCGGATACCGGCCTCGCAAGCGTTATTTTGTTACGGGGTAAGTGACAAACTAATTTATTTCGAGTACCTGTCGGGGAACGGGTCAGTGAATACATTTGATTTGGAAACATCATGAAACAACATAAAATATGCCTCACCAGCATCAATGGCCGAAGCTCGCCTTTGCATTATTGATCGCTAACTTTATTTTTCACGCCCCAGTATTTGCACAAAACAACATAGAAACAATTGTTGTTTCTGGGTCAAGGTTTGAAGAGAATATTGAACGCGTGCCTGCAAATATTCAAGTAATAACAAAAGAACAAATTAAACAATCCTCTTCCACTAACTTAGCTGAAGTTTTGCAACAGGTTGGTAATGTCCCAATGAGTAATCAAAGTGGGGGTTTATTAGGTATTGGAGCAACTCCCGACTTGGGTGGTTATGGGTCTACTGCCTCAAGTAGTACATTAATTCTTTTGAATGGTGTTCGCCTCAATCCAATTGATCAACAGCCCGCTTCATTAAACAATATTCCAATATCTTCAATAGAAAGAGTAGAAATTATCAATGGTGGTGCAAGCGTTCAATATGGTAACAATGCAATTGGTGGTGTGATTAATATTATTACAAAAGAAGGTGCAAATTTACCAAGCCAAGTATCTATCTCTTATGGAAGTTATGGATCAATCATTGCAGATGCCTCGATATTAAAAAAAATTAACAACACTAGCGTATCTATTTTTGCTAATTCTTCTCAAACGAATGGATGGAGAGAGAACAGTGATGCATTATCGAATTCAATTATTGCTAGATTGACCCAGGGTTTTGGGAGTGGGGACAAAGTATTTATTGAAGCTAACGCTTTTCATAATCAGGCGAGTTATCCCTATTTTATTTATGGACAAGAGGTTGGTAAAGGTGATTCCTATTTTTCTAGCCCTACCAATAAAGGAAATGGTTTTATACAGGATGGAAGCTCTTTACGATCTGGAGTTTCAAAGGAGTTGGGGCAGGACTTCCTTTTTGAGATGGAAGCTGCTTATGGTGGATCTTCTGCTTTATCTCCTCAGAATGGATCCTCTATACTTTATGACAAACGGCAGTTAGACCTAACTCCTAGAGTAAAAGCAAACTGGGGTGAGTGGGGGTCAACAATTATTGGCTATGATTACAACAACTCTGATGGAAGTCAATATTTACCCTCAAATCAATTTGGACCAGCGAATTCTTCACATGTGAATTTAAAAAATCAGAGTATTTATCTTATTGAACGATTACCAATAAGTAATAACCTTGATTTAGTTGGAGGTGTAAGGCGTCAAAAACAAGATATTAGTCTATCAACTATAAATAAGTCTGATGCATCAGGTAACCCAATTCCTGATGGAAATTATTTGAGTAGTTTTAATGCTAATGCGTATGATATTGCTCTAAATTACAACACAAATGAAGGCCATAGATTTTATTCTAAGTACAACCAATCTTATCGATTTGCAAATACTGATGAATACTATAGTTTTAATCCATTAACTGGCCAGAATATTTATTCTGGAGCAATCATAAGACCACAAATTAATAAAACAATTGAAATTGGAGCTGATTTTACTCAAGAAACTTCTAAGTTCAATATCAGTCTTTTTCAAACGGACAGTCATGATGAAATTAGACCCTATAATGATCTGGTTTCTGGGAATATTTACAATATCAATGATGATGATATTCGTCGAACCGGAATTAATTTAAACGCCTCTTCTGAATATATTAATAAGTTAAAAATTGGTGCAAATTTTCGTTATCAAAGAGCGGTTTATTCCAGTGGTCTTAATAATGGATATTTAGTATCGCTTGTTCCAAAGTTTTTGTTTAATTTAAATGCACGATATCAAATAACAAATGAAATTGGAGTTGGTGGAGTATTGAACTATACCTACTCACAATATTATGATGGTGATTTACAAAACAACTATAACCAAATTCCATCATACATATTTGGGGATGTTTATGCAGATTATAAACTTAAATCCTGGGAGGCTAGGCTCATCATAAAGAATGTTAGCAACGCCGTATATTCTGTTTATGGTTCAAATCAAACTTATTATGGAGGATCGCCATATAACTATTTACCTGCACCACCAAGAACCTTCTTTGTTTCTTTAAAATATAACTTTTAATCTAAACAAAACCGCCTTTTCGGCGGTTTTGTTTAATAAGTACGATAAGGATAAGGTTGTGGAGGCATCACCACAGGTGCTTGCATAATAACTTGTGGTTGAACAACATATGGCTGAGGGGCGTAATATGTCCGTGGCTGTTCATAATACGTTCTTGGAGGCGCATAGTATGGACCAGGAATAGCGTTGTAAGCGATTGCTCCTGCTGCTCCAAGTGCTGCACCAGCCACAATAAATGGAGCTCTTACGACACTCTCTACAAATCCGTGACCTCTAAAGCCACCATGATGTTCCCAACGCTCATCATGTCCCCAAGCAAAACTTAAAGAACTTGTACTTAAGGCAATTAAGGTAGCAACACTAATTATTATCTTTTTCATGGAATTCTCCTTTTAAGCATTTCTCCATGAGCTAATAACGCTTATAGGGAGTATCCAAGTTGACACTTTTAGAAAATATTAATTTGATTGAATTCAAGCCCAAATGGGCGACGATAATTAAATCTCTAAATTGTCAATTAAGCGAGTTTTACCAAGCTTTGCAGCGGCTAAAACAACCAAATCTGCATTGTTGGAAAGTTGTTCTGCGCTGGGTGGGAGAAGGTTTTGGCGAAGACGTATAGAGATATAGTCTGGATTCCAATTTCTTTGTAGTAGTTTATCTTTTGAAATCTGCTCAATTTCTTGGAGTATTGAGAGGTTCAGCGTTGGGTTTTGATGAACCAAGCTTTTAACTTCATTGAGTACTTCATACAGCTTTGGGGCTTCAAGACGCTCCTCAGGACTTAAGTAACCATTTCTTGAAGACAGAGCAAGACCATCTTCAGCTCTGACAGTCTCTGCACCGACTATTTCAACAGGTAAAGCAAATTGTTGTGCCATCCGACGAACAATCATCAATTGTTGATAGTCTTTTTTTCCAAAAACTGCGGCGTTAGGTTGAACACATGAGAACAGCTTTAACACTACGGTACAAACACCTTTAAAAAATCCTGGTCTAAATTCTCCCTCAAGAATATCTCCCAAATCTTTTGGTGGGTCTACTCGATAATCCTGAGGTTCAGGATAAAGATCTTTCTCAGTAGGAGCGAACAAAATGTAGACCCCTTCTTTTTCTAGTTTTGCAGCATCTTCTTCAAATGTTCTTGGGTATTTATCGAAATCCTCACTAGGACCAAACTGAAGTCGATTAACAAAAATGCTAGCGACAACAGGATCTCCATGCATTCTTGCAATACGCATTAAAGATAGATGACCTTCATGTAAATTACCCATCGTTGGAACGAAAGATGCTCTATTTTGCCCGCGTAAATGGTTTCTTAAATCTTGTATATTTGTAATTATTTTCATGCTTGAGGTGTAAAGGACAATCTCACGTAGATGGGCGCATATGCTTCAGCCTGAGTGATTTCAACAAGTGATTCACGAGATAGTTCAAGAAGTGCAATAAAGTTAACAACTAATAAGGGCACACCTTGACCTGATTCGATTGCTTCCTCAAAAAGTTCTTTAAATTCAACGAATTTCTGGGTTTGTAGGCGACGCAAAATTCGTGTCATATAGTCACGTACTGAAAGAGTTTCTCGCGTGATGGTGTGGTGTTGCGTTAGTTTTGCACGATGTAATAGATCACGCCAAGCTAGTTGGAGGTCTACCAGGTCAACTTGGGGAGGAACAAGATTAACTGTTCGATCAACATATCCTTGGGCACGGAAAAAATCTCTTCCCATTTGCGGAATTCGGTCAAGTTCCTGTGCTGCAATTTTCATTTTCTCGTATTCTAAAAGTCTTCTTACGAGCTCTGCACGTGGATCTTCAACTTCTTCTTCGCTATCTGCTTTTTTCATTGGTAAAAGCATGCGAGATTTGATTTCTATCAACATTGCGGCCATTAGCAAATACTCAGCAGCAAGCTCGAGATTATGATGGCGAATTTGTTCTACATAGCTCAAATACTGTTGAGTAACTTGAGCCATTGGAATATCAAGAACATTGAAATTCTGCTTACGAATTAAATAGAGTAAAAGGTCTAAGGGACCTTCAAAGGCCTCTAGGAAAATTTCTAGGGCATCTGGTGGAATATATAAATCAGTTGGTAACTGAAATAGCGGTTCACCATAAAGTTTTGCAAAAGACGCAGACATCCCATCCATTAAGGATGGTGTTGAATCAATCATTGGAGTAGACGTATGGCTTTTGTCTAATTCTGGCAAGTTTGTTTCGTTTTTGTTCATCGATGCTAATTGGTTTCTTATCCCACAAAAGTGCTCTTCCCTCTAATTGACCCTTCTCAATTTCTGGGTTATTGCTTTTAAGTTCCTTTAAAAACAATGTGATAGCAGATTGGTAGTGCGCCATATAAATCCTTCAACTTAAAAAAGTAATCATAAAAGTCATTTTATGCTGAATTCATGAATAAATAGTATTTTAGCTTGTCGGCTGACTCACAGTCTTATTTGCATTGATTAATTTTTCAATAAGGGCTGGGTCGATACGACTCATCAAGTGTTTATAAGGTTGAATAACATTTTTTTCGTTCAAACTTTCTTCCACACTGGACCATTTTAGAGATGGTATGCCTAAAAATACTTCAACATTTTTTGCAAGCTCAGGTAAGACTGGTTTGAGATAAATAGTCAAAATACGGAATGCTTCTAGGGTAATACTGCACACTTCTTGTAAACGCAGTGAAATTTCAGGGTCATTAGACTCTCCTAAAGTTTTTGCGATTTCCCAAGGTTTATTGCTGTCTACGAAAATATTAACTTGATCAGCAAGTTCCATAATTAGACGTTGAGCTTTTCCGAATTCTCGTTGCTCATAAAAATCTGCAACTTCTTTATTGGCATTTTTCAGATTTTGAATGAGTGAATGATTTAGAGCATTCGGCGCAATAACTCCCTCGAAACGCTTTACTAAAAAGCCTGCACTTCGGCTTGCGATATTAATATATTTGCCTAATAAATCACTATTTACACGTGCAGTGAAGTCTTGCAAGTTCAAGTCTAAATCTTCTAAGGATGCGTTTAATTTTGCTGCAAAGTAATACCTCAGCCATTCTGGGTTAAGTCCAGACTCAATAAAACTTTTAGCAGTTATAAAAGTGCCCCTTGATTTACTCATTTTTTCACCGTCAACGGTTAAAAATCCATGAGCAAAAACATTACTAGGGGTTCGATAATTAGCAAAATGAAGTGTGGCAGGCCAAAATAGGGTATGAAAATACAGGATATCTTTGCCAATAAAATGGTATAGCTCGGTATTTGAGTCTGGTTTTACCCAATCTTCAAAGTTTAAATTTCGTTTTGCACATAATGCCTTGAAGCTAGCTAAATATCCTATTGGGGCGTCCAGCCAAACGTAAAAATACTTTCCAGGGGCGTCTGGAATCTGAAAGCCAAAGTAT
>DAIQPR010000011.1:0-24824 GCA_036787315.1 Polynucleobacter sp.
ATTGGTGCTAAAAAAAGAAACTCAATAGCTAGTCAGATACCTACATTTTCAGAGTTAAAGATTGGCGAAATTGACGTATCTATGTGGTTTGGTGTCATGTCACCGAAAGGTGTACCCACTGATGATTTTAATAAATTAAGTAACTCATTAAGAGAAGCATTAACTGATCCAGAAGTTAAAACAATTTTTGCAGGCCAAGGACTCGAGCCAGCTACTAGTACTTCTCAGGCGTTCAAAGATATTATTGAAAAAGACACTCAGCGCTGGGCCAAGATTATCAAAGATCAGGGTATTACAGCTGAATAAAGCCTTTATGCAATAAAGGCTTTTAAACTTGAGCTCCAAAATTAGGGTCTTCAGTTTTGGCTTGATCTTTGTTAGCCTTACTATCTTGTTTAATCAAGTCTTCACGTTGAACCCCGAGCCACATAGCTATTGCAGCGGCAACGAATACGGATGAGTAAATACCAAATAAAATTCCAATTGTTAGAGCAACAGCAAAATAATGTAGTGTTGCACCACCAAATAGCAACATAGCAAGTACCATCATCTGAGTACTTCCGTGAGTAATAATGGTTCTACTGATTGTGCTGGTAATTGCGCTGTCAATGATATCGGGCGTATTTAACTTACGAAAACGTCTAAAATTTTCACGAATTCTATCAAAAATAACAACGGATTCATTCACGGAATAACCTAACACTGCAAGCACAGCGGCTAATACTGATAGTGAAAATTCCCATTGGAAAAATGCAAAAAAACCAAGAATAATAACCACATCATGCAAGTTCGCAATAATGCCGGCTAAAGCAAATTTCCACTCAAATCGAATAGAAAGATAGATTACTATTCCGACTACAACAAATAATAGAGCTTTGATACCACCATAGAGTAGTTCTTCACCAACTTGAGGCCCAACATACTCAACTCTTTGTAATTTAACCTGAGATTGAGTTTCCTTTAATTTACCCATAACAGAAGAGCTTTGATCAGCTGAGGACATAATGGAACCATCAGGATTCTTAATGAGGGGTAAGCGTATCATTACATCTCTTGAACTACCGAAATTCTGAACATTCACCTCACCATAACCTAGACCAGCCAATGAGTTTCTAATATTCTCAAGCTCTGCCGTTTGTTCATATTGGACTTCAATAACAGTTCCTCCCGTAAATTCAATAGAGAGATTTAATCCTTTATGGAAAAGAAAGAATACGGCAGCAATAAAAGTGATAAAAGAAATAGCATTAAGGACTAATGCATTTCGCATAAAAGGAATATCTTTTTTGATTCGAAAAAATTCCATTTTTTATCCTATAGAAACTGATTGAAGTTTTTTCTTAGCGCCGTACCAGAGATTGACCAATCCTCTAGAGAAGAACACAGCAGAAAACATCGAAGTTAAAATTCCAAGACAATGCACAATTGCAAAACCTTTGATTGGGCCTGAGCCAAAAGCTAGAAGAGCTAAACCAGCAATAAGAGTTGTTACGTTGGAGTCAAAAATTGTAGCCCATGCTTTTTCAAATCCTGTAGATATAGCCAATTGTGGCCCTACACCTTGGCGCAACTCTTCTCTAATTCTTTCATTGATTAGCACGTTTGAGTCAATCGCCATACCTAAAGCAAGGGCCATAGCCGCAATGCCTGGCAAGCTCAAGGTGGCTTGCAACATGGATAAGACTGAAATCAAAAGCAATAAATTGACTGCCAATGCTAAAACTGAAAAAAGTCCAAACATCATGTAATAAACAATCATAAATATTGCAATTGCGGTAAATCCATAAATAAGCGATTTGAAACCTTTTTCAATATTTTCTGCACCTAAGCTTGGCCCAATTGTGCGTTCCTCAATTATCTCCATAGGAGCTGCAAGTGAACCAGCACGAAGAAGGAGCGCTAAATCATTAGCACTTTGGGTTGTTGGTTGACCAGTAATTTGAAATTTAGAACTAAACTCACCTTGAATTGTTGCAATGGTTAGAACTTCACCTTTACCCTTTTCAAAAAGAATCATGCCCATAGGCTTTTGAAGATTCTCTCTCGTCATCTCTTGCATAGCTCTTCCGCCAGCAGCATCTAGAGTTAAGTTAACAGAGGGGCGTTGGTTTTGGTCAAATCCGGCACTTGCGTCAATAATACGATCACCAGTAATGATGATAGATTTCTTAAACACGCCTTGTCGATCACCAAATTTAAAGGCATCCATACCTAGAGGAGGACTATCTTGTAAACCTATGTAAGGTTGTACTGGATCAGCTAATCTTGCTTCTAAAGTGGCTGTTCTACCGATAATATCTTTGGCTCTAGCGGTATCTTGAACACCTGGAAGTTGAACGACGATTCGATCAATGCCTTGTTTTTGAATAACAGGTTCTTTAACTGCTAATTCATTAACCCTTTTATTTAAAGTAATAATATTTTGTTTAAGCGCATTTTCTTGTGTTGCTTGAATAGCGGCGGGTTTAAACGTACCAACCAATTGAGAACCTTCGACTAATTTCTCAAGTTGAAAACTCATATCTGGAATTGATTCAATTAAAAGATCTTTCGCTTTTTGAGCATCCTCTGCATTAGCAAACTTAATAGTCATTTTCCCATTTGTTTTTTCAATACTTTGATAACGGATGGTCTTATCACGCAATCTACCTCTGGCATCTGAAGCTAAAGCGTTTAATTTTTTATCGATTGCTCCTTGCATATCTACTTTTAATAAAAAATAAACCCCGCCACGAAGATCCAAGCCAAGAGGCATTGGAAGGGCATTAATACTGGTTAAAGACTTAGGAGTATTTGATAAAAGTGAGAGTGCAACAATGTAATCTGGGTTAGATACATCTGGATTGATCGCTTTTTCAATGATATCTTTTGCTTTTAACTGTGAGTCAGTATCATTAAAACGAATTCTGATGACCCCTTCAGAACTAGAGTCTTCATAGCCTAGTTGAGACTTTAATAAGTCGGCAGATTTTAATGCTGAGTCTACTTTTTCAAGAAGCTTAGGATCTAATTTAAGAGTTGACCTAGCAGGAGCTATTTGAATCGCTGGAACCTCACCAAAAAGGTTGGGTACCGAGTAGACTATTGCAATAATTAGTGCAACAACAATAACTATGTATTTCCAAAGAGGGTAGCGATTCATTACGATTTATTAAATAGATTTAAGGGTGTCTTTTGGGAGTACAGCTGCAATAGCAGATTTTTGCATTTTTACTGTAAGGTTTGGAGCAAGTTCGACGCTAACATACTGGTCATTTAGTTCTGTAATCTTACCTAATAAGCCACTAGCAGTAGAAACCTCATCACCTTTAGCCAAAGACTCCAACATTGCCTTTAATTCCTTTTGGCGCTTCATTTGTGGCCTAATCATAATGAAATAAAGTACTGCAAACATGCCAACCATCATAATAATGGAGGAAAGACCACTATCCGCACCACCAGCAGCACCAAATTGAGCGTAAGCGTTATTGATAAACATATTGAATCCTTAGAAGTAAATTGAATTTTATAAAATAAGTTAGATTTTAACGGACTTATATTGTTTTAATGGAAGTTTGAGCATAAACATCATCAGTGGTACCCATTTTCCTATTGTTTTCAAATTCTAGAGTAAATTCTAAAAAGGCATCTTTTTCTAAAGAGACTCTTATCTCAGACATTAAATTTAGGTAATAGTGAATGTTATGGATGGTATTTAATTGAGCTCCAAGAATTTCGTTTACTTTTTGTAAATGGTGTAAGTAAGCGCGACTAAAGTTTTTACAGCAATAACATGAACATGTTGGATCAAGTGGTCGCTCGTCATTTTTGGATTGAGCATTTCTTAATTTGAGGTCACCAAAACGTGTAAAAAGCCAGCCATTTCTGGCATTTCTAGTTGGCATAACACAATCAAACATATCGATTCCTTGACCGACGGCGAACACAAGGTCTTCTGGAGTACCAACCCCCATTAAATAACGCGGCTTATCCTCTGGCAATTGATGACCAATAAAACGTAAAATTCTTTCGAAGTCCTCTTTAGGTTCTCCAACAGACAAACCACCAATTGCAACACCATCAAATCCTTGATCTGTAATTTTTTCAAGAGAGTAGCTCCTTAATGATTCAAACATCCCTCCTTGAACAATTCCAAAAAGTGCGTTTTTTTGATTAAGTTCTCTAAAACGATTAATACTTCTTTCACCCCATCTTAGGGATAGCTCAAGTGAGTTTCGGGCTGTTTTTTCATCTGTTGGGATACCGTTTACTTGATAAGGAGTGCATTCATCAAACTGCATTGCGATATCACTATTCAGTACGTTTTGTATTTCCATAGAAACTTCTGGAGACATGAATAGCTTATCCCCATTTACTGGAGATGCGAAAGTAACACCTTCTTCAGAAATTTTTCGCAATGCACCTAGGCTAAAAACTTGAAAGCCTCCTGAATCAGTCAAAATTGGCAGATTCCACCCCATAAAGTTATGCAAACCATTAAATGTTTTGATGACATCAAGTCCAGGTCTTAACCACAGGTGGAATGTGTTTCCTAAAATAATTTGAGCTTGAGCCTCATGCAAATCTCTAGGAGTTAAAGCTTTTACAGTACCGTAGGTTCCAACCGGCATAAACATTGGTGTTTGTAACTTACCGTGAGGCAATTGAAATTCAGTTCTTCTTGCATGGGAAGATTTGTCTTTATGACTAACTTTAAATTGAAGATTTGAAGTATTCAATTGATAAACCTTTCTAAAAACATGGCATCACCATAACTAAAAAAGCGGTATTTTTTTTCAATTGCATGTTGGTAAGCTTTTTTAATCGAGGAATACCCACTAAATGCACTAACTAGCATTAATAAAGTTGTTTTTGGCAGATGAAAATTAGTTATTAAGGCGTCCGCTACTTGAAAATCGAACCCTGGAGTTATAAATAAGTTTGTGTCCCCACTATCACCCATGGTTACAGAAGATTCTAATGCCCTCAAAGAAGTAGTCCCAACACAGATGACTCTTTTATTTGTAGATTTTGTGTTTTGAATTGCTTCCCTTGTTTGAGGAGGAATCCAGTACCTTTCATAATGCATTTGATGACTAGATAAATCCTCGTTTCGAACAGGTGAAAAAGTTCCAGAGCCTACATGAAGAGTAATGTTGGCAGTTTTTACCCCCTTCTCATTAAGGAGTTTTAATATTTCATCGTCAAAGTGAAGACCTGCTGTTGGGGCTGCTACAGCCCCTGGCTCAGAAGCAAAAATAGTTTGGTATCTAGATTGGTCATCTGTATTAGCTTTGTGTTTGATATATGGTGGGAGGGGTAATTCTCCAATTTTTTCTAAAATTGGTAACGCCTCATTCTGAAAGTCTATTAAATAGAAGGGTGAAGGCTCTTCATTTTTTTCTTCTGAATTTTTGATGTTTTGACGCTCAATAACTAATACCTCTATGGGATTGTTTTCATCACCTAAAAATAATTTGGAGCCAGCTCGAATTGATTTTGATGCTTTAATTTGGCATAAAACATGTGTATTTGTTAACACTCTCTCAACTAATACTTCAATTTTTCCGCCGGTTTCCTTGCTGCCAAATATCCTTGCAGGAATAACTTTGGTGTCATTAAAGACTAATAAATCCCCTTTATTTAAAAGGTTAACAATATCTTTAAAATAGAGATCATGAAAAAGGGGTTCGTTCGTTGTTTTTACATGGTCCAATACTAGCAATCTGCTCGAACTTCTTTTAGCAAGAGGAAATTGTGCTATCAACTCAGTTGGGAGTTCATAATCGAAGTCAGAAAGTAGCATATGTCAATATATAGTTAATGGGTTATTTTAATCGTAATAAGAAACTTAATGACCAAGAAAGAATCAACCTTAACAAAATTAGGTTTAAATACCCCCGCAGATTTTGCATTGTATTTACCGATTAGGTATGAGGATGAAACTTCTTTAAAAACAATTGAACAGGCAATACAAGAAGCTGGACAAGAGACCGTTCAAACACAGGGAAAAGTAATACATTGTGAAATTAAGTTTCGGCCTAAAAGGCAACTTGTAGTTTTAATCGCAGATAAAACTGGAGAGTTAACGCTGCGGTTCTTAAACTTTTACCCTAGCCAGCAAAAGCAAATGTCTTTAGGCAGTTTTCTAAGAGTCAGAGGAGACATAAGACAAGGTTTTCTGGGGCCAGAAATGGTCCATCCAACTGTTAAGTCTGTTCTTCCAGATACTCCATTACCCAATAAATTAACCCCAATCTACTCAACTATTGCTGGAGTAAGCCAATTAAGTGTTCGAAAAGGAATAGAAAAAGGTTTAAAAGACTCGTCTGTAAATCAATTTTTAAAAGAGATAATTCCACTAAATGCAATTGAAAATTCAAAATACGCCTTTTTAAAAGATTTACCCACTTTAGACAAAGCTGTTTTTACATTACATTACCCAAGTGTGCTTGAGGATAAAAATGCACTCATGGATAGAACGCATTTAGCTTGGCGCAGAATTCAATTTGAAGAATTACTTGCTCAACAAATTTCACTTCAGCGTGCTCACCTCGAGAGACAAAAGAGAAAGTCCCCTAAGATCTTATATTCAGAAGGAAATATTATTAGGGCATTAAAAAATAAATTTTCTTTTGATTTAACTGAGGCACAAAAAAGGGTTTGGTCAGAAATTTCTGATGATATGAGCAAATCCTATCCAATGAATAGATTACTGCAAGGAGATGTGGGGAGCGGAAAAACTGCTGTTGCAGCATTAGCAGCAGCTCATGCTATTCAAAATGGGTATCAAGTTGCTTTAATGGCTCCAACGGAAATTCTTGCGGAACAACACTATTTAAAATTTAAAACTTGGTTTGAACATTTAGGTATTGAAATTACCTGGTTAACAGGTAGTCTTAAAAATAAAGATAAAAAACTTGCACATGAAAAAATTAAGAGTGGACAAACGCAACTTGCAATTGGTACTCATGCTCTGATTCAAAATGAAGTTGAGTTTGTAAATCTTGGATTAGCCATCATTGATGAACAACATCGTTTTGGAGTTCGCCAAAGACTACAACTCCACTCTCATCAAGGAAGTGAGAAAGTATTTGCTCATCAATTAATGATGACAGCGACTCCAATTCCAAGAACTTTAGCCATGACTTACTATGCAGATCTTGAAGTTTCAGTAATAGATCAATTACCCCCTGGAAGAAAACCTGTTATCACTAAAACTTTTCGTGAATCTAGACGCAATGAAGTTGTTAATGGAATATCTCAGGAATTACGATTAGGTAGGCAAGTTTATTGGGTTTGTCCATTAATTGACGAATCTGAAGTGTTGCAATTACAAACAGTTGTAGAGACTCATGAGATATTGAAAAATGAGTTGAGTGAATTTCAAGTTGGAATGATTCATGGCCGGATGTCGAGTGACGAAAAATCTTTAATCATGAAGCAGTTTAAAGATGGGTTGATTAATGTTTTGGTTAGTACCACTGTCATTGAAGTAGGTGTAGATGTTCCTAATGCAAGTCTAATGGTGATAGAGCACGCCGAGCGATTTGGTTTTTCACAAATTCATCAATTACGAGGGCGGGTAGGGCGAGGTGAAGCAGAGTCGGTTTGTATATTGTTATATAGCGATCAATTGTCTCAAACTGCAAAAGAAAGATTAAAAGTTTTAAGAGAGAGCTCAGATGGTTTTGTTATCGCAGAACAAGATTTGTTACTTCGTGGTCCTGGAGAACTTTTAGGAGCTAAGCAATCTGGGGACACAATGTTACGATTTGTGGATTTACAAAGAGATGCGTGGTTAATTTCGTTAGTTAAAGATTTTGCACATGATATATTAATTGAATCGCCTGAACTTGCTGATTTACATTTACGTCGCTGGTTAGGCTCTAGAGTAGATTTTCTGAAAACATAAATATGACCCTTACAGAACTTCGTTACATTGTTGCTGTGGCAAAAGAAAAGCATTTTGGAAGAGCATCACAAGTCTGCTTTGTTTCACAGCCAACTCTTTCTGTTGCAGTAAAAAAATTAGAGGATGAGTTAGGTGTTCAAATTTTCCATCGTCATTCAAACGATATTAGTTTAACTCCCCAAGGTAAGTTATTAATAGAACAAGCTCATAGAGTTTTAGATGAAGCTAAGCGCTTTATCGATATGGCTAAAATTGGAGTAGACCCTATGAAGGGGCCTTTAAGATTAGGGGCGATCTATACAATTGCACCATATTTGCTTCCTAGCCTTGTTCGCCAAGCAAAAGATACTCTACCAGATATCCCACTATTTTTATATGAGACATTTACTACTTCAATTTTGGAGATGATTAAACAAGATGAATTAGATTGTGCTATTTTGGCTGAGCCTTTTAATATAAATGGGCTTGACGTTATAGAACTTTACGATGAACCTTATCTAGTCACCGTCCCAGAAGGACATGAATGGGCGAAGCGAAAGAATATTGCTCCAAATGAGCTAGCCTCACAGAATATGCTACTACTTGGAGCTGGCCATTGTTTTCGAGATCACGTATTACAAGTTTGTCCTGAACTTAATCGTTCAAAATTAATGTTTGAAGAAGGACCTAAAAACTTTGAAGGTTCTTCCCTAGAAACAATAAGGCAAATGGTAATCGGGGGTATTGGCATTTCCGTATTGCCAAGAACTGCAGTTTCGAATCTTCAATCAAATGATACCTTTGTTAGATATATTCCTTTTACAACTCCTGAGCCTTCAAGAAGAATTGTATTAGTTTCCCGAAAAGGTCACATAAGAACTCCAGCTGTTAGAGCGCTCGCTCAGATAATTAAACACTGTAATCTTATGGATGTGAAATGGTTATAGTATGAACGCGATACGCTCACGATTAATTGAATATGCTTATTTAATTAGGCTACATAAACCGATAGGGACGGTTTTGTTACTTTGGCCAACTTTGTGGGCATTATGGTTTGCGAGCGAAGGTAAACCTCCATTACTTCACGTGGTGATATTTTCATTTGGAACTTTGCTGATGAGAAGTGCTGGATGTGCTGTAAATGATTACGCAGATCGTGAGTTTGACAAACATGTTAAACGCACTGAAAAAAGACCACTTACCTCAGGAAAAATTTCAGGTAAAGAAACTTTAATGGTGGCAGGTAGCTTGGCATTAATTGCATTTTTATTAGTGCTTCAACTAAACCACCTTACAGTCATATTGTCGTTTTTTGCATTATTTATTGCGATTCTTTACCCTTACACAAAGCGTTTTTTTTCAATTCCTCAAGCAATCCTTGGTATTGCTTTTGGTTTTGGAATTCCTATGGCATATGCCGCAGAATTAAATACAGTACCTTGGCAGGGATGGTTAATGTTACTTGGAAATATTTTTTGGGCAATTGCATATGACACTGCATATGCAATGGTTGATCGTGATGATGATGTTCGAATTGGGATCAAAACCTCAGCGATAACATTTGGAAAATACGAAGTAACAGCAATTGTGATTTGCTATATTTTGTTTTTTGGGATTATGGCTTTTTTAGCCTATTGGCAAAACTTAAATCAATGGTTTTGGTTAGGTTGGTTAGGAGCAGTGGGATGTGCAATTTACCACTACTTTCTAGTTAAAACACGCGACCGAATGAAGTGCTTTGCTGCTTTTAACCACAACAATTGGTTAGGCGCTATTCTATTTCTTGGTGTGTTTCTTGCGTATTATTTTCAGTAATTACTTCTTAGCAAATTCATCACCCATTTCTCGAGCGCGCTGATTTGCAGCAAATACAGCTTCTTCTAGAGCCTCACCCCATGCTTTACTTTTAAGAACTTCTAAGGCCGCAAAAGTTGTCCCTCCTTTTGAAGTCACTTTTTCACGAAGCTGTCCAGCCGAATCATTGGAGCTGAGCGCTAACTCTCCTGAACCGATGATTGTTTGCGTTGCCAATATTTTTGCTTGCTCAAGACTTAGACCAAGTGCTTGACCACTTTGAATAAGATGTTCAATCATGGAGAAAACATAAGCTGGACCACTACCTGAAATTGCTGTCACAGCGTCAAGTAATTTTTCTTGATCTACCCATATTGATTTGCCTATTGACTTAGACACCAAGTCAATTATTCTAATATCTTGCGCGCTTACATTTTGACCAGCGTATAAAGCAGTTATACCCTTTTGGATTAAGGCTGGGGTATTTGGCATTGCTCGAACAATTTTGTGATGGTTTAAGCCTTTTGATATGTCAGCTATTCTTACACCAGCCACAATGCTTAGAGTTAAGAGGTTTGTGTTTGAAAGATGGCGTAGACAAATATTTAATTGACCAAGGGCATCTGAAAGCTGTTGTGGCTTTACACATAAAATAATTAAATGTGACACTCCTAGAAAGTTTTCGCATTGATCGAGGTCAGTTGCAGTTCTAATTTTGAATTGTGTACTTAGATAATTTCTAGCAGTGGGTAAAGGATCTATTGCCAATAAATTTTGCGGATCAAAACCTTGTTGTATTAGACCGCTAATCAAGGCGGAGGCCATATTTCCTCCACCTAAAAATGTAATTTTTATATCTTTAGATTCCATTTTTGTCATCATTCATTTCTTGGCTACCTTCTTCGATTTTTCGTTCACCAAATATTGCTGTACCAATTCTAACCATGGTGCTTCCACCAAGTATTGCTTGTTCGAGATCATCTGACATTCCAACAGAAAGAGTGTCAAATTTATTTGTAAATTGGTGTCTTTTTAAATGCTTTTGAATATCTAAAAATAATTTTTGGAAGTTTTTGATGGATTCCAAACTAACACCTGGCTCAGGAATTGCCATTAAACCTCTCAGAGTCAAGTTGGGTAATTCGGCCAAATCTAAACAGGTTAATAATGCTTCTTTTGGGTCAACACCACTTTTTGAAGATTCTCCAGATATGTTGACTTGCAAGCAAATATTTAAATCAGGTAAATCCCTTGGCCGTTGATCAGATAAACGTTGTGCAATTTTAAGACGATCGATACTTTGAACCCAATCAAATGACTCAGCGATAAAACGCGTTTTATTACTTTGAATAGGCCCTATAAAGTGCCATGTTAAGCGGTCACGAATATCCTCCAATGCTTCAACTTTATCTAAGCCTTCTGGAATATAGTTTTCGCCAAATGAATATTGACCAGCCATAAAGGCATTACGAATCATTTCAGCTGAATGTGATTTGGAAACCGCAATTAACTCAACATTTTTTGCATTTCTATTTGCTTTTTCACAAGCTATGCGAATTCTATTTTTAACAAAGCTTAAATTATCAGCTATGGGATTCATCGGTTTAATTTGATTTTAAAAGGAGTTGATCAATAATTTCTATCCAATGCACTACAGGTACTTTTTCGTTCTGTAGCTGGCTAATACAACCAACGTTCCCCGAAACTATATATTCTGATTGATTTTCATTGCAAGTGTGTAATAGATTGCTTAACTTTTGTGCACGAAGCTCATTTGAGAGCTTTTCTTGAAGTATGGAATAGGTGCCTGCAGATCCGCAACATAAGTGACTATCGTTACATAGATTGACTTGAATACCTATTTGGGTAAGAAGAGCTTCAACCTTCCCTTGTAATTTTTGCCCATGTTGTAATGTGCATGGGGGGTGATAAACAAGATTTGATTTTTCAACCTTACCAAGTTTGGAAACGAATTGCTCTGAAAAGTTAAGAAGAAGTTCACTTACATCTTTTGTAATTGAACTTATATACTTTGCTTTTTCAGAGTACTCAGCATCATCTTTTAAAAGATATCCATAGTCTTTTACCATGACCCCACAACCAGAGGCGTTCATGACAATCGCAGAAACTTCGTTTGCTTCTATAACTGGCCACCAAGCATCAATATTTCTCTTGATATCATTTTTTCCACCTTCGTGATCATTTAAATGGTGACGAAGTGCGCCACAGCAACCTGCTGATTTGGGTGAAATTAAATCAATATTTAAAAAATGAAAAACTCTTAAAGTAGCTTCGTTGATATTAGGTAGCATGCCCGGTTGAACGCATCCTTCCAAGAGAATCATTTTCTGATTGGAAGAATTTTCTTTCGAACTTACTTTTGGACCTGAGAAAATTGAATCTGGAATTTTCCTTTGTAAAGAAATTGGCAAAATAGGTTTTACAGCCTTACCAATTTTCATTGCTGGCTCAAAGACAGACTTTCTTGTCAAAGTTTCTTTTAATAACCAGCGAATTACTCTTTCCTGAATAGGTCTTGGAGGAGTTTGGCTTTCAGCCCATTTTCTACCTATATCAAGTAGATGCCCGTATTGCACGCCACTAGGACATGTACTTTCACAATTTCTACAAGTAAGACATCTATCTAAATGAGTTCTTGTTTTTTCTGTAGCAACTGCTCCCTCAGCCATTTGTTTAATGAGATATATTCTCCCTCTTGGACCGTCGAGTTCATCGCCAAGGAGTTGGTATGTTGGACAAGTGGCAGTACAAAATCCACAATGCACACAATTGGATAATAAGCGCTGTGCCTCGAGACCATCTGCTTGGTTCAATAATTGAGGGGATAGATCAGTTTGCATATTTAATAAGGCATTCTTCCAGTTTTGAACAAGCCGTGAGGATCAAATGTTTGACGAACACGTTGTTGAACTATTTCTAGGGGTGCGGTTAGGGGGTTTTCAGAAAGTGGAGTAAACACGCTTTTAGATGAATCATTGGAAAATTTAAAGAGCGTTGCATGGCCTTGATGTTTTAAAGCTGTTTTTTGTGCTTCTTCATGAGAAATATTTCCTTTAAACCATCTTTGACCACCGTTCCACTCAATGAGAACTTTTTCTTTACCCATGAATTGATCAGATAATGGGTTAACTGAAAAACGCCACAGAGCTTGGGATGAATCTGAAAAGAATGAGTGAGTTTGTTCACGTAAACTTTCCCAAAAAATAGATGACTCTAAACTATCAACGACTTCAGATGGAAATTGCTGTTGTAATTTTGAAATCGCAGCTTCTACGCCAGCATTAGCTCCAGATAATCTTATCCATAGTTCACCTTGGTTATTTTCCCCAATCCATGCACTAGCTGACAGAGGAAGTGGTTGACTTGCCCAAGAATTCATTTGGAAAATTGCATCTTTATCAGTCATTTGAAACTTTAAGGTTTCAGTTCTTACTGGTTTAGGTAAAACTTTTATTGATACCTCAAGGAGAAGTGCAAGAGTACCAAGTGATCCAGGCATTAATCTAGAGACATCATATCCAGCAACGTTTTTCATGACTTTGCCACCGAAGGATAGAACATCACCCTTACCATCCATTATTTTTGTACCCAAGACATAATCTCTAAGGCCACCATATTGGCCTCTACCTGGACCAGCTAGGCCAGCAGCAACCATACCACCTATGGTGGCATTATCACCAAAATGGGGAGGTTCAAACGGAAAGTATTGATTTTTAGAGGCTAAGGCCGCCTCAACTTCTTTTAAAGGCGTTCCAGCACAAACAGTAATGACTAATTCTTCAGGTTGATAGTCCATGATTCCTTTGTAATCAAGAGTACTTAAGGTTTCACCTTTGGACTTATCACCGTACCATTTTTTTGAATTTCCACCAACGATGTTGATGACTTTCTGTTCTGCAATAGCACTGAGGATTTGATCTTTAAATTGATGGATTACAGATTGCATAATGGCCTCTAGATTAGAAACGTTCTAATTCAGGATGTGGAAGGACACCATTACTTATTCGTACACGGCCGTATTCTGCACAGCGATTTAATGTTGGAATAGCCTTATCTGGATTGAGTAATTTTTGGGTGTCAAAAGACTCTTTTATTCCCCAGAATAAGTTTCTCTCTAATTCAGAGAATTGTACGCACATGGAATTAATCTTTTCTATACCAACACCATGTTCACCAGTGATAGTGCCGCCTAACTCTACACAAGTTTCAAGAATCTCAGACCCAAAATCTTCCGCTCGTTTCCATTCTGAATAATCTGCGCCATTAAATAGAATCAAAGGATGCATATTTCCATCACCTGCGTGAAACACATTCATGCATGCAAGTTGATATTTAACTTCCATATCCTGAATACGTTTTAAGAGGGTTGATATTTGACGCCTAGGAATTGTTCCATCCATACAATAATAATCAGGAGAAACACGACCTGCGGCGGGGAAAGCATTCTTTCTTCCACTCCAAAACTTTAATCTTTCAGATTCAGAAGCTGAAACTTGTATCCTAGAAGCACCGGATGCCTTTAGAACTTGGCTCATCTTTTCAATTTCTTCAGCAACTTCCTCGGGTGTCCCATCTGATTCACAGAGTAGTATTGTTTTAGCGTCAGTATCATATCCAGCATGAACGAATTCTTCTACCGCTTTAGTCGCTGGCTGATCCATCATTTCAAGACCGGCAGGAATAATTCCTGCACCAATAACTGATGCAACAGCATTGCCACCTTTTTCAATATCATCAAAACTGGCCATGATCACTTTTGCCAATTGTGGTTTAGGGATAAGCTTTACTGTTACCTCTGTGACTACAGCAAGCATTCCTTCACTACCGATAAATATAGAAAATAAATCCAATCCTGGACTATCAGGAGCAACTCCTCCAAACTCAACCACATCACCATTAATAAGAATAGCTCGTATTCTTAAAACGTTATGAATTGTTAAACCATACTTAAGACAGTGAACTCCCCCAGAATTCTCACTGACGTTGCCACCGATAGTGCAAGCGATTTGAGAGGAGGGGTCTGGTGCATAGTACAGTCCAAACTTTGCAACAGCTTCAGAAATTGCTAGATTGCGAACCCCTGGCTGAACTACAGCAGTTCTTGCGAGAGGGTTGATATCTATGATTTTTTTAAATTTTGCAAGAGAAAGTACCAAGCCATTTTCAATTGGCATAGCGCCACCAGAAAGACCAGTTCCAGCGCCTCTAGGAACTACAGGTATTTGATGAGTATGACAAATCTTTAAGATTTGAATGACTTGCTCTTCGGTTTGAGGCAAAGCGACTGCAAGAGGCATTTGTCTATAGGCAGCTAGACCATCGCATTCGTAAGGGATGGTATCTTCTGGCTCCCACAAAAGAGCATCCTCATTGAGGATTGGCTTTAAAAGACCAATAACAAAGTCTTGTCGATTTTTAAGAAGTGGTGGAATTATCGCGTTCATAATTAAATTATCCCTCTATAATACATTTTATGGGAAATAGACTTACTCAAATTGTGACTCGAACCGGAGATTCCGGAATGACAGGCTTAGGCGATGGTACGAGAGTCGAGAAAGCTCACGATAGAATTTGTGCAATGGGTGATGTTGATGAACTTAACTCACACATTGGTGTTTTACTGACCATGGAGTTCCCCTCAAAAGTTGATAAAGAGATCAGAGCACTATTAAATCAAATACAACATGACTTATTTGATCTTGGCGGGGAGCTTTGTATACCTGAATACACGCTGCTAAAAGAAGAGCAGATTACGAATTTGGATGAAAAATTAGCCTTTTACAATAATCAATTGCCTAAATTAGCTGAATTTATTCTTCCCGGAGGCACTCGAGCAGCTGCACAAGCCCACATTTGTAGAACAGTATGCAGAAGGGCTGAAAGATCAATTGTTCAACTTGGCTTAAATGAAAAAATCAACGACACGCCAAGACAGTACACCAATCGTTTATCAGACTTACTATTTGTGCTGGCTAGGTTTTTAAACCTCAGTGCTGGGGGTAATGATGTTCTTTGGAATCATCATAAATCCCCCAAAAATGACTAAACTCTTCTTTTTCTGACACCTTCAGCTAGTATTTCGAGAGTTTTAACTGAGTCATCCCAGTCAATACATGCATCGGTAATACTCTGACCATATTGAAGTTTGCTTGGATCATCTTTTCCTGGCGTAAATTTTTGCGCGCCACCAACAAAATGGCTTTCGATCATCACTCCAAAAATTGATTTGGATTTTTTCTTGAGTTGATCAGCAACATCTTGAGCAACAACGATTTGACGTTCATGTTGCTTACTTGAATTTGCATGAGATAAATCCACCATTAATGAAGGATGAAGTTTTGAGGCTAAAAGATTTTCGCTTGCTTCTGCAACACTTTTTTCATCGTAATTAGGCGCTTTACCACCACGAAGAATCACGTGACAGTCTTTATTGCCGCTTGTTTGAACGATAGCAACTTGGCCATTTTTGTGAACGGATAAAAAGTGATGACCCCTTGATGCAGCTTGAATAGCATCGGTAGCAATTTTGATATTTCCATCTGTACCATTTTTGAAGCCAATTGGAGCAGATATACCCGATGCGAGTTCTCTATGAATTTGACTTTCGGTGGTCCTTGCGCCAATTGCTCCCCAAGAAATAAGATCGCCAATGTATTGTGGGGAAATGACATCCAAAAACTCACTTCCAGCAGGCATTCCAAGCTTATTAATTTCAATTAATAATTGACGAGCAATTCTCAAGCCTTCATCAATCTTAAAGCTTTCATCTAGGTACGGATCATTAATTAGACCTTTCCAACCTACAGTTGTGCGAGGTTTCTCAAAATAGACACGCATTACAATTTCGAGATCTTTCTTAAAGTACTCTCTTTGTTCTAGTAATTTCTTTGCATACTCAACTGCAGCTGCTGGATCATGAATTGAGCAAGGCCCAATAATGACCAGCAATCTATCATCATCACCATGAATAATGTCGCGTATCTTCTTGCGAGACGAAGCAATTAGCTTTTCGACAGGAGTATTTGCGATTGGAAAAAATCGAATTAAGTGCTCAGGTGGAGGAAGAACATTGATACTTTTTATACGAGCATCATCTGTAGATGATGTTTTATCAACATGAGCGTACCAATTTTCTTGAGTACTAAGAGCTTTATCAGTCATCATAATCCTTATTTGGGATGTTATAAATTACGTTAAAAAAAACCGCCTTTTAGGCGGTTCTTTTGGGAATGTTTTTAAACTATTACCTCTCGACCGCCAAGCCTGAGAATGAGAAATAATAGAAATAAAAGAAATTCTTGTTCATAAGGTTTAATTTACCACAATTTTTTTAAAACCTAAACACTTCCACCTACAACCATGTTGTCAATCCTTAGAGTTGGTTGTCCGACACCTACAGGTACGCTTTGACCCTCTTTTCCACAAACACCCACTCCTTCATCAAGTTGAAGATCATTTCCAATCATAGAAACTTGCTTTAGGGACTCTGGGCCGTTACCAATAATAGTTGCGCCTTTTACAGGATATTGAATTTTGCCATTTTCAACCCAGTAAGCTTCGGTTGCGGCAAACACAAATTTACCATTGGTTATATCAACTTGACCGCCACCAAAATTAACAGCGTATAGACCCTTTTTCATACTTTGTAAAATTTCATTTGGATCTTTATCTCCACCCAACATATAAGTATTTGTCATTCTTGGGAGAGGTAATGAAGCATAACTTTCTCTACGACCGTTTCCTGTAAGAGGCATTTTCATGAGTCTAGAGTTCATGGCATCTTGCATAAACCCTTTTAAGACTCCGTTCTCAATTAATGTAGTACATTGTGTAGGGTTCCCTTCGTCATCCACATTAAGAGACCCTCTTCTACTTGATAAGGTTCCATCATCTACTACAGTGACACCTTTTGCAGCAACTCTTTGGCCTAGTTTTCCCGCAAAGGCTGATGAACCTTTTCTATTAAAGTCGCCCTCTAGACCATGACCAATTGCTTCATGTAAGAGTACGCCTGGCCAACCTGGACCCATTACGACAGTCATTGGTCCTGCAGGAGCAGGTTTAGATTCTAAATTGATTAAAGCAGAATTAACTGCCTTATCAACCCATTGGTTGATAAGGTCATCAGAGAACATGAGGTAGTTTTTACGACCCCCACCTCCAGCATTAGCTGTTTCTCTTCTACCATTTTGTTCAACGATTACAGTAATGGATACTCTTACTAATGGCCGGATATCTGCTACTAACTTGCCATTACCTTTTGCAATTAATACAACATCAAATTCCCCCGTTAAGCTTGCCATGACTTGAACTACTCTGGGATCTTTGGACCGAGCTTTTTTTTCAATTTTTTCAAGTAGCTTAATTTTGTCTTCAGTTTTTAAAGAGTAAATTGGATCTTCAGGAACATAGAGTAAATTTTTAGTTGGAGAAGGATGAGCATTTAAGATAATCTTTTTCTTACCGCCATCTGGGCCAATAACCCTTGTTGATTTTGCAGCTTGCAAAATCGTATCGGCATTGATCACATCAGCATAAGCAAATGCAGTTTTATCTCCGCTTACTGCTCTGATACCAACCCCTTGATCAATACTAAAGTTTCCTGATTTGACAATGCCTTCTTCTAAACTCCAAGATTCATAACGAGTATGTTGAAAGTATAGATCTGCGTCGTCTAGCTTATGAACATACATCTGGCCTAGAGCTTTTTCGATAACACTTTCATCGACGCCACCTGGGGTAAGTAATAAATTCTTTGCAATTTCTACTGCGTTAATTGTTTGGCTTGGCATATATTATTTAAAAATGGGTACGATGCATTAATGCTGGTAATTTTTCTCGAATTTCTTTTAGTTCAGTATGATTAAGTTCACCAGTAACCACACCTTCCCCAGCCTCTAAAACGTTTTGGATATGCCCCCAAGGATTAATGACCATAGAGTGTCCCCAAGTCTGGCGGCCATTTTCGTGTGTACCGCCTTGGGCAGAGGCTACGAAATAACATTGGTTTTCAATAGCCCTTGCACGTAATAGAATTTCCCAATGTACTTTTCCAGTTGTATAGGTAAAAGCGGCGGGGAGCAAATGACAGTCTACTTCACCCATTGCACGAAACATTTCAGGGAACCTAAGGTCGTAACAAATACTTAAACCGAATCTCCATTTTTCACCTTGATGTTGAATCTCAAATGTACTAAGGCTATTTCCTGCTTGAAGTGTTTTTGATTCATCGTAGCTCTCACCATTAGATGAGAAGGAAAATAAATGAATTTTGTCGTATTTACAAATCACTTCGCCGGTTGGGGAGAAAACGAGGGTTGAGTTCAATACTCGATTTGGATCGTTGGTCGAAATTGGTAAAGTACCTGCAACAATGTAAATATTATTTTTTTTAG
This sequence comes from Polynucleobacter sp., assembly GCA_036787315.1. Taxonomy (GTDB): domain Bacteria; phylum Pseudomonadota; class Gammaproteobacteria; order Burkholderiales; family Burkholderiaceae; genus Polynucleobacter. The sequence continues at coordinate 19,084 of DAIQPR010000011.1, forward strand.
CTGATTCGGCCAAAGATTCTTGAATGGGGCCCGCACCAAAGCTTTCTTGAATACTTAATTTATCCCGATCATGTTTCCCGAAAAGACAAAAATACTCGGGTAAAACGGCCATGTTGCAAGCTCTATCGGCTGCTTGAGAAATCAGCTTTTGCGCAGTAGATAAATTTTTTTGAAGGTCGCCTGTAGCGACCATTTGAAGGCTAGCAATTTTAAACATACTAATAGGTTAGCATCTTTTAAGTTCTTATGGGTTAGAAGGGTTTAAAGTTGGAGGTATTTTTTTATCTACTGGGTTCTTAGGAGGCTCATTCAATAATGATTTTCTACGAATATTTTGTAAAGTTTCTTGATCAAGTGGCTTGCCAGACTGATCTAAAGGAATAACCTCTGGATTTTTCCAATCCCCTTGAACAAGTAAGTCAGTTTGCAGCGCTTTGTTAATACCGGTACTAAAAAGATATTGGCCAATCATTGTTGTAATTCCGATGATTGGCGTAACAAAATAAAAAGCCGCAAGTGTTGCCGACCCAAAATTTATTCTAGGATAAATAGTAACTCTCAAATCTTGGGTTTCACGATTTAGGTTAATAATGCCTCGAGTTGTAATACGAGCTAAAGTACTCTTCATTTCAAAATCGTTGGTACGAATATTTCCCCTTCTGACATTTGCTGATGCGGTTATTTCATCGAATGGGGTTCCAGACTTTATCGATTCACCTAAACTTCCTTCAAAATTGAGGGTTGCAAATTTAAATAAACTTTGCAGACTTAAAATACCTAGTAATTTGGCAGCACCCGGATCTACTTGTAAGATCGATCCATTTTTAACATCCAGTTTTATATCGCCATTTAGGCTAATGGTATTAAAGTCAATTGGGGAACCTTGCCAACTTAAATTTCCTTGAATATTTCCTTTACCACGATTTACTACTTTTGCAGCGATATCCATTGAGGTGAGGAATTCTCCTACATCACTTGTTAGAAGTTCGAAATTAAGACTGGTTTTTCCAATATCATTTCCAGAGGGTAAATCCCATAATCCATTTAGTATCAGCTCCCCAGAATTATTTTTAGTTTTTAATTCGTTTAGTTTCCAATCCATATAAGTAGCATCGCCTCGCAGCTTAATTTCTCCAAATTGCATTTTTCCAAAAGATAAATTACCTATTGTTAGATCGATACTTGGTAAAGATCTAATGGTTGCTTTAGGAATGTTTTTAGAAACACTTGAAGTGCTCGAGGTGGAATGGTTTGTAGAGGGGATAAATGGTATTTTTAATTCTTTAAAATCTGCTCTAATGGCACCAAAGGGTAGGTCAGGTTTTTTCGATTTCCATTCTAAATTTCCAAAAATATCTTTGGCTTTAATGGTCGATGACCAATCACCTTGATTTTCATTAGCCTCAATATTAAGATCTATTATCTCACTACCTAATATAGATAATTTTGAGGTTTTACCAGCAATGGAGATTGGAATATTGTTTGTTTCTTGAGGGTTTTTAGAATTAAATCTTTCAGCGTAATTAGGGTTATTTTTTTCAAAGTGATTAATGAAGTCAATCCATTTATCAAGGTCTATAGAATCGACATCAAACGCAACTTGAAGCCCATTTAGTGAATTAGGTAGTTTTGAATTACCAATGGCTATGGATGCATGATTTATTTTGTCAATCGAGTATTCACCACTTGATTGTATGTAATTTCCTAATTTAACTTGCCAATCTATCAATGGTTTAGAACTTGATAGAAAGTTAAGTTTAAGATTGCCTTGAAGAGGATCGCCAGAACTTTTAAAAAACGGTTTTGGTAAATTGATAAGTGTAGATTTAAGGTCTAAATTGAGATTTATAGAATTATCGTTATTCTTTTTGATTAAGTTGCCTTGAACTCCAATCTTACCCGCTAAGAGATTTTGACTTGTTTCAGCACTGATGTCTTCACTAATTGCCAAAAGCTCTAAAAGTAAAGCGCTATCAAGATCTGCTTTTATATCCATTTGATCTTCATTGCCTGGATTCGTCTTGATTAACAAAGGTCCACCCATGAAACTACCATTGATATCTATTTTTTTTAGGCCATGTTCATCTACCAAAATTGAACCCTTAGAAATAACCCCGGGTGGATTATTTCTCCATTGGATTTGATTTTTTGTGAGGCCTATTTGAGCATTAACTTTGGTATTTTCTTTCTCACCAAATTGATGGTTGAGTTGAAGATCAATATCAACTCCACCAGTAAAATTCATTTTTTTTAATTCTGGTTGCCATTTGTAAGCAATTGGAGTTGCAACAAGGTATTGTAAAAAATCACCTAATGGCCCTTTAGCGCTACCCTTAACATTCAGTGTATTTGGCAATTTTGCGATATCCATATCGGCGCTTATATCTTTAAGAACAACACCTTTATAACTTCCGGAAGATGCTTGAATTTTGATAAGATTTTTATCCATATCGATTGTTGATTGGATTTTTTCTAAGTAAGGCCATTCACCTTTCAATTTTTTATTAGGTGCAACTGGACGATAAACACCTTCTTTTAAATTAATGTTGAGCTTGAATTGATTTTCTGATTTTGGCGTGTAGGGGATTTTATTTGTTGGACCATGAATCACCACAGAACTATTTTCCATAATACCTCCGGAAACTGTAGACCTTAAGTATTCAAATGTTGTGCGAGCAATTGTTTTAGGTATCAAACCTAACAAATTAGACACACCTATCTTTGCAACTTGTATATTAAGATCTAGAAAATCACTGTTAGAGGCTGTACCAGTTAGGTAACTGCCATTAGCCATTAATTCAGAAGATTTATCTTTTGCCAGAATGTCTTCAAAGTGTATTAGCCATTCAGAATCTTGTTTTTTCCAATCCACCTTACCAGATATCGGGGGTAAATTAACTCTATTATTTTCAAAGTAATACTCTGAATTCAAAGTTAAATTTGGAGAATCAATTTTAAAATAGCCTTCATTTAAGCTAGACTTTATTTCACCAGAAAGATTTTCTACTCCAGGGAGTAAATCACCATATTTTTGCCAGCCTATGTTTTTCAAAATACCTGTAATTTCAAATTCATTATGTGATTTACTTTTATTTAAAAAAGGATAATCAGGAGGGTGTTTATTCCAAACAAAGTTAAAATCTTGGAGAACTCCTTTAGGCTTTAATTCATAGATAGGATTAAATATTTTTGAGGGGAGTGGAACACTTTGAATAAGTCTTGAAAGCTCAGAAATTGGAATTTCAGGAGCATTTATAGTGGCTTTGTTAATATCATCTCTAGCTGAGTTTGGGGAAACACGAATTCCTAGCCCAGAAATTTGATGTGTTTTTTGAGTGTCATCTTGAAATTGCCAAATAAAATTTTCTACATCAATAAATTGATCATTTTTTTCTACATGTTGCTTTAAATCAATTTGTAATTTGTTGAGATGTAAATCAGGCTGCTTGTTTGCCCATATAACATTAAGTTGATTTGCATTAAGAATAACTCTGCCGGTCTCAACTAGACCCTTATTAATTTTTACTTTCCCTTCAAACTCTATTTGGCCTGAGCCAGACTTGATTGGAAGTTTTGTGATTTTCAATAAATTAGCGGCATTAATTTTTTTGATATCTAAATTAAATTCACCGGCCCAGTTTCTCCAATTACTAGGATTTGATAAAGCTTGATGATCAAATTGCCCATTAAAATTTAAAACACCTTGAGTTGGTTTGACATAAGCGTTTAAATTAATATCGTGATGGCGAGCTTGATTTTTTAAAGAAAATGTATCAACTGTGAATACATTTACAGAGTTACCCTCAAAGTCATCGATGACAGTAACTTGTAAAAGCTTCGTACTTAAATTTCTCTCGTTAAGAATCCACTCAATAACACTTGTATCACTTCCTGAATTTGATAAAGGAAATCCACCCACGCTCCATTGACCATTAGAATCTCGCTCGGCAGTAAGAGTTATACCTTCAGATTGGAGATAGTAAAACCTCGGCATTCCTGACCATACAGAACTCCAAGAAAGTATCCCTGAAAGTTTGGGGATATTCAAAACCTTATTTTTGAGTGTGTCGCTAGAATTAGGATCTTTACTAAAGCTTATATCTGTAATTTCGAAACTTGGCCTAAAAATTTCCCAATGTGTTTCAATTGCCCCAATGGTTGCGTGAATATTTAATTCTTTACTGACAATTTGTTCTATTTGCTCTTTTCTAACTTCAAGTTGTGGCCATATCAAAAATCTAAATACAACTTGAGTAATTACAAGTATTGAGATGAGAAGACCTAAAAGACTATAAAGAAATAGCCTAAAAACTTTCGATTTTTTAAAAAGGTCTGAAATTACGTTCAACATGCTGTTTTTTACGGATTTATTGAATTTATAAATAGCAATATACTTATTATCCGACATGAAGAAGAAGTTCTCTATTATTTGTTTGGAATACCTATGAACACAAGCCTAGATATAGCTAAGAACTACTCGCAATTCATAGAATCAAAATTACTTGCGCATCCAAAATGGTCTGAATGGATAGATTTACATAGCCAACAAGAGGTTAATCAGTTATTTATTAACAAATTATTTGAAGAGCATTTACCTGCTGATTTTAAAAATTTAAGTGAGCTTGAATTTTTATCTAGGCTTAGAGTAGCTCGGCAAAAGCTGATGTTGGTATTAGGCGTTAGAGATTTAGCCATGAATGCGGATGTTAGTGAGGTAATGCGAGCAGTGTCTACATTTGCAGAAGTTGCTCTTGATTATGTTGCTGAGTATTTCACAGAACAGATGTCATTGATTTACGGAAGATGCTACTACCCTTCCGGCAAGGAAATGAAGTTATGGGTCATTGGCATGGGAAAGCTAGGTGGCTATGAATTAAATGTTAGTTCAGACATAGATTTGATATTTGTATATGACTTTGATGGACAGACAAAGGGGGGGCAAAAATCTTTGTCTCATCATGAGTGGTTTTCTCTTTTGGGAAAGAAACTTATTAAAGGACTTTCAGAACTAACAGCCGATGGTTTTGTATTTAGAGTCGATATGCGATTACGCCCTAATGGCGATTCAGGGCCCTTGGTATCTTCATTAAAAATGTTGGAGGAATATTTTTTAGTCCAAGGTCGGGAATGGGAGCGATATGCATGGATTAAAGCAAGATTGGTTTACCCTCTTTGTGAAGATGACGGGAGTGGGTTAAGTTCATCTTTAAACATGATTGTGAAACCATTTGTGTATAGAAAATATTTAGATTATGGAATTATTGATGCCATAAGAAATTTACATCACCAAATACGTTATGAAGCCAATTTAAGAGCGACTCAATTTCCTGATAGAGCAGCAGATATTAAGTTAGGAACTGGCGGCATTCGTGAAATTGAATTTTTAGCACAAATGTTTCAATTAATTAGAGGTGGCCAAGAGAGCTTGTTAAGAATTAGATCTACAGTGAAAGCGCTTAATGTGATCGATTCTTTGGGTTATATGCCTAGTCTTGATATCAAAAAGCTATTAAACGCATATCAATTTTTTCGTAAACTTGAGCATCGATTGCAGTGGTGGCGTGACGCTCAAATCCACTATCTACCAACTGATAAAGGTTCTCTTGAGAGAGTCGCTCAGAGTATGAGCTATCAAAACTCAGCGCTCTTTTTACAAGAATTAAAAAGTCATCAGGATTGTGTAGCAAAATTATTTGCGGATGCTTTTGCATTAGATCAAAGCAATGTTCAATCTGATAAAA
>DAIQPR010000156.1:0-5484 GCA_036787315.1 Polynucleobacter sp.
TCGCTTGGCCACCACCATGGCTTCAAGCGCTTGGGGATCTCAACTTTGCGCGTCTCCCCTGTTGCTTCATCTTTAACGCTGCGGATCTTTACTGGCACAAACTCAGTTCCAGATTGAACGGCCTTGGCCATTTGTATCTGCTCATGAAGTTTGTTGCTAAGTTTTAGACGACGAGCATGTTTAGGACTGTTGCCCTGTTGAGGCTTGCTGGCTACGAATTTCAATGCACTTAAACCTGACATTTTCTACTCCTTGTGTGTGTTGCAGGAATAACTAATTTATTGTCAGACCATGGCTCTGGACAACCGAAATGATTGGTAACCCGATAGATTGGAAGGACTCAGATCACTGAAATTTATGTGAATTTCAAAACTTTAATACACCTCGATTAGTCTACGGATCTCTTAATCAGAGGCTCTTTGATCAAAATTTATCAACATTTGCTCGAAACTCAAGGACAAATCGAGCACCGTCAGAAAAGTTCTTATCTAGAAACAAGCCTCCGCGATGGTTATCCATAACAGCACGACTGAGCCACAAACCAAATCCCATGCCGTCGTTTTTGGTTGTACGGAATAATTCAAAAATTCTCTCTTGCAATTCAGAAGGCACCCCCACTCCGCTGTCTTCTACACTGAGTTCTACGGTGCCATCGACTTGAGAGGATTTAACCACTATAGAGCGCTTACCATCAAAAGTATCTAAAGAATCGATTGCATTATTTAGTAAGTTCAAAACAACCATTTCTAGCTGAGATTCATTTCCATTAACAAAAAGCTGAGAATCTACTTTGAGAGTTAAATCAATATTTTTTAACTCACATTCATCTTTAACTAACTCCACACCTGATTTAACTATAGATAGAAGATTTACATCTTTAAAGTCAGTGTGATTGTTATGAAAAACTCTTTTTACGCTGTCAATGATTTCAGAAATTTTATCGACGTCTTTGAGTAGATAATTTAAATTATTTTTGACAAAGAGATCGTCTGGGGGCTTATCTACAACAGCCACTAAAAATTCAGCATTCAATCTGATAGCCGTAAGAGATTGATTGATTTCATGGACAAAAGTAGACGCCATAATTCCCGCCCGACTAGATTTCACAGAAGAAGAAAGAGATGTCAAAAGTCTATTTTTTTCTAAAAGTACAAGCGACAGTTCTCTATTTAGATGTTCGGAATTGATCAACTCCTCATTTAGTGCATTGATCTTATTAGCAGCAATTAACTCAGAGCTTAAAGCCTTCTTTTCCGATGACCAAGATTTCTCCATGTAGTAGCCATTAATGGCCATGAATGTAAGTACGTCAGCAGCCATTACTCCCCAACGTGTTCCAAACGAAATAACGCTTTCACTAAAAAGATCAATGTGAGTAGGATCAGAGCCACGTGTTACGGCAAATATGCGTATCCAGTAAAAAACAAGCGATAGAAATGAAAAGAAAACTAACAATTTTCCAAAAAAGCTAGGTTCGTTATTTTGCAACCTGATAAGCTCATATATGTGCCAAATAACACATACGCTAAGCGCAGACATTATCAAAGCTACACGCAGCTGAAAAGTCCCGTGAATGCGAGTGTATTCAAATAAGAAAAAGAAAATAAGGACAGCGCAGATTGAAATAGTTTTTAGCTGAATAGAGATTTTTATACGCCATCTTCTAAATAAAAGTCCAAGGGTCAAAGCAGCGGCAAAAATACTGGTATTTGCACAGGTAAGTAGAAATTTATCAACAAACGGAGCAGCAGCAAAAAATGTATATCCAGCTGCAATTAAAACCAACGATCCCCGCCAGTAATTAGTCATCAGACTATTGACTTTAAGATCAAGAAATGCGGATATAGATAGCCCTAGTATGAGCAAAGCAAAGCCGAGAAATGAGATGGTGTTTATGTCAAGCATTTAAGGATGGTACTCATTTGTATACGATGACACGGAGTAATTTCTGATGAACGAGCGACTTCTTTTCCTCAACAGATAAGTCTTGCCATAGGACTAGATTTCTAACAAGCTCATCTACATCGAAACGCCACTCTACAGCGTCGAGTCCACTGGACTGCGTAGTGGTTGGATGTTAGTAAAGTGGAGTTGCCTTGAACACATCAAGGTCAACCGTTGGAAATTCAAGTTGTATATATTTTACTTCTTGGCCGTCTTTTCTAGAGATTAACCAAGCAGTTGGACGTTTCATTCTTAATCCGTACCTCTAGGATAAAAAATCGGTAGCACTCTATCCTTGTCAATGATTGGCTTCCACATCGAACAAGCCTCATCAGACTGGGTATGAGAGCCGTCAAAACCTCCACCCACACAAAGTCCTGTCTTGCCACCTGAAGTAGATGTATTGAGGATTCGACTTTTGGATTGCCCGTGGTCGACTTTCCAACTTTTACATGAACTGCACTCATTTAACCCGCTCTTTTGCGATTGATCCTCTTTTGTCATCTATGAACTTACCTCGAACCATCAGGTTTGTTACTTTGATCCATAGAACCAATGACTCGACCGCCCTTTTGGATTTCTAATTCGCCATAGATTAATTTCCCGTTAATTAACCCTGTCGAATGCACCAGAACATGCTCGCCACAGGAAACGTCATCATGAATCTGGCCATGAACATCCATTTCGCGTGATTTAGTTTTTCCTTTAATGACGCCGTATTCTCCAACTTGTAAGTCATCTACTGATATTTCTCCTGTCACTGATCCATTGATAAATGCTATACCTCTTGCTGATATCGAGCCCACGAAAGTTACCCCTTGTCCAATGGTGATGCAGTTGCTAAGGTTCAAACTATTCAGACCAGTTGTTTCTTCTTTCATATTTGTTGTTCTTTCAGAGTGATATTTTTAATGTTACTAATTGGCAGTCTCAATAGATTGCCTTGATAAAAGATTTTGATTTCATTTAAGTTGCTACTAAAAAGTTCAAACGGCTGTCTGCCCCTAATAGTTAGCGACTGTGAGTTTTTTAAATGCAAGACTTGTACTTTGCCAGTAGCGTCTTTCACGCAAATAGAGCTGTCAGAGTTAGCAATTACATGAACATAGTCGCCAGACTTGGTTGGTTGGTTACCAAATACCGGCACTGGATCATTTACCCATATACATTCTGGAGAGCTTTCTTTAGGTGTTTCAGCAGGGGTTGAAAGCGTTGAGACAATAGGATTAGTTTCAGCATTTATCGCTTCAGTTGGTGACGCAGAACTGACCGGTTTACTAATTGTGAGCGTCTCTTTTTCACCTACAGGAGCCGACTTAAAAAAACTCCAATAAACCAAACAAATCAAAACTAATGACACGCCTATGATCTGTGGCCGTAACAAACTATTTGTTTCTTTTAGGCTAACGTTTTTAACTTGCTCTGTATTGGCCTCTTTCACAGGTGATGTGATCTCTTGGGTGTCATATTGTTCAGGTGCTTGCTCTACGGGATTTACATCTGCACCGAAGTGCATGAGCAGTTTGCGTCCTGTTGCTAGTTTTATCGCTGGCGTATAAAAGCTGCTATCACCGCCGCTTTCAAGTTGCTTGACTTGCGATGAGGATAAAGAGTGCAATCTAGCAAGCGTAGTTATCTCTACCCCAGCGTCTTCTCGTAGTTTTTTGAGTAACGCTCCATCCACAGGCAACCAGACTTGGCTTGTCACGGTCCAGATTCCAGGATTATTTTGCTAGAAACGAGTGAAACTGAAAGGCAGCGCCACTTTGATTGCTAACAGACTTGAAGTCTTCTCTACGCTTTCTGATGTATGTCATCGGCGTTGTCGCTTTGTATTTTGCAAAAGACGATTGGATCGATAAGTGGTCAAACCCAGACTCACGCATCATCTCAGACCATCCGATTTGCTCTTGAATGTGCTCATCAATCCAAGCGCACAGTTGCTCGAACTGCTCTTGGTTGAGTCCTTGTTGGCTATGGGTAACTTGTGATAGCATATGAATTCTCTTAAAGCTGATTTGGCTTGTGGATGGAACGTCGATTACGTTACTGTCATGAATTGGAATCCTTTTTGGAAATTCAAACCACCCCCGATTGGGGAGGGTTAGGAGTTATTTTCTAAGTAATAACCCTTAAATTTCCACATTTCATGATGAACAGATGTAAAGCGCGAGTAGCTTGTTTTGAAAAGGCAAGTCAGGCAATTGCTAGAAACGCTTTTGTATTAGAGTGGCAACAAAATTTCGTCACATAAACACCAATGCCCCTTGAACATGTCTATTTAGTAGAAGACAACGCAGAAATACGCTTTCATCTCAAAGCCCTGCTAAACAATAGAGGCTACAAGGTTCATGAGTTTGAAGGCGCTCAGGCGTTCTTAGATGAGCATGTGCAACTAGAACGACCGTGCGTATTGGTCTTAGATATGCGGATGCCCAAACTAAGCGGACTTGATTTACAAAATCACCTAAAGAATCAAAATATTTTCATTCCCATAATTTTCATCAGTGGTGAGAGCCAGCAACAAGAAATCATTAGCGCTATGAAAGGTGGTGCGATTGAGTTTTTATGGAAACCATTCAAAAGCGATGACTTGATTGGTGCTGTCCAACGTGGAATTTACTTAGATACAACCAACACTAATTTAATTCATAGAAAGTCAAGACTGTATTCTTTACAATCAAGCCTGACACCGCAAGAGAATAGGATTTTCCTACTAATGCTAGGAAGTATGGACAACAAAGAAATAGGCCAGGAGCTTGGTATATTTCCAGATACTGTTAAAAAACACCGCGCCCAAGTCATGACAAAAATGCAAGTAACCAAACGATCCGAACTCGTGACTCTCTGGCAGGGAATTGAACCTAAAACCTAGTTAGATAGTCTTGCGCAGCATCCTACTAACTAAACCAATCAAACAACAGATGATACTGTTTTCAATTCCCAGGCTGCTCAAATCACCAAGTTCGAGTCGCGCGTGTGTCATCGGATAAATTGCTATAGCTGCTTCAGGTTCCAGGCCTTAGCTCTAATTTCTTCTAGTGCCATTCGATTCTTGTGCTCTTGCTCTTCCCGTTGCGCGTTTAAAGAGCGTGGCGTGTAGCGCTCGACCTGCTTGGGTGTGAGGTGCCAGTATGGGTTGCCCGTTTGCTCTCGCATCTGCCACTCAATTTCACTCTTTAAATCAGCTCCCAATCGACGCTTGAAGAAAATGGCATCATGCACATTGGCAATGGGCATATGCCCCTTTGCCATTGCTGCTTGCCGAACAATGCCCATGACGTGCGTTTCGCCATGCTGATAAAGGTAGGCGAGCACCTTAGCTTTGCTAGGTCTTCCGCTGTCCGTCTGCAGGCATCGCTCTCGCAGCAAATCAGGACGGAATTTCTTGAACAAATCGTAGAGGTAGTCGTCTAATGCGTTTTGTTCTTTGATGAACAGCTTGACCGTATCGTCAGCGAGGAATCGCGTTCTGTCCTCTGCGTTTTGCAGGATCTGCAGGAGGACACGGACTGACCAAGAATGAGTATCCTTCAGCGC
>DAIQPR010000012.1:0-4798 GCA_036787315.1 Polynucleobacter sp.
ATATTAAAGACTATTTCGCAATGCAAGCTAGTTTTATTCAACCCCTTACAGAAAAAGCAATTTCATATAGCAGACATTTTTATAACATCGCTAATGAAACTCAAACAGAATTGACTGAAGTATCTAAATCAGACATACAAAACCGTGCTGAAAATATCCAAAAAATGATGGCTGACATGACCATCAATATTCCTGGAAGCTCAGATGCAATGGTTAATTTAATAAAACAAGCAGTTGCGAATGCAAATGCAACCTTTGAATCTACTCAAAAAGCAGTTAAACAAGCAATAGATATGAGCAATCATCAAACACAAGCAGCCACAGAATCTGCATTAAAGGCTAGTGAAAAGCTCTTCAAAAAAGCTTCATCTAACTAATTAAATTGTTTTAGTAATAAAAGCCCAGTTTTAACTGGGCTTTATTCCTTATTAGTTCCAAATTCTACAATGGTTGTATAAAGAGGCGGCCCCTGCTCCCAAGGTCTTTTGTATATAAAAGTAAGCCGATACAATCCAGCACAATTTGTTTGAAATAACCATTCTTGTTTACCTGGGGCACCAACAACTCTAACCCCGTTTGAATAAGATTCCTGTTTATCGTAGACCATATTTCGGTCAATAACATCTAAACAATTTTTAACAGGCTCTTCATATTTAAGCTCCCAACGATAACCAGTTGAAGGATTGCTTATTATCTGAATTAAATGTTGTTGGCCAATCACAGAACGAATTCTTTTAGATCCTGAATTAGGTAACAAAATAGGCGTTAATTCACTGGGCATAGTTTGATTCAATAATTGTGAGGAACGAATATATGGTTGCTCAAACATTGGGCCATCAATTGCACAAGAACTGAGCAATATCAAACTTAAGAGGAGTATCCATAATTTTTTCATCGATATTGGCTCAATAATTCCAAGGCTTCTTTAATAAAAAGCCCTCTAAAAACTAAAAAAATTCCAACTCCAATAAATCCTAATAATGTTAATTGTTCATACCATTGCGGATCTTGAACCAATCTAAAATAAATGAATCCTGCAAATAGCGCAAAGGCAATTCCCGCTAACGAAGTCAAAAACCAAGAATTTGATCCAGTATATTGTATTGTTTCATTCCTATATGCAATCACTTCGAAGTATTCATTAGTTTGTACTCCACTAACGCTTAACTTATGACCCTCATCAATCTTATAAGGCTCTTGAAACTTAGCAATAATAGGGGTTCCATCAAGATCAAACTTTGCAACATATGTGTATGTTGTGCTTTTTTTTGATACCGGATCTTGGGGATTAATAACATCTCGTTCTTCGATATTTTTTTCAATACCTCGAACAATACCACTATGAATAGATAATTTCTTACCAAAAAGTTCACTAGGTTTGAATGACATTGCGAGCACTACTCCCAAAGTTATCATCAATAAAATTAAGCGAAAAAAGAAAAGTTTTTTTCTGTTCATCAAAATATTTTACAAATCAATTTTGAAAACTTACTTAACGGGTTTAACTAATTGTGCTGCTTCTTTTGATTTTTCTCGAGCCATATCTGTAGATTGTGCAGTAGCCAAAGCAACTCCCATTCGTCTTTTAACAAAGGATTCAGGCTTACCAAACAACCTTAGAGAAACACCCTCCTGCGCTAAGGCTTGATGAACATTTTCAAAACATATACCTGGAGCATCAATTCCACCATAAATGACAGCACTAGCTCCTGGACTTCTTAAACCAACGTTAACTGGCAACCCAAGTATTGCTTTTGCATGTAGTTCAAACTCGCTTTGTAATTGACTCACCAAAGTAACTAGGCCGGTATCATGAGGTCTTGGACTTACTTCGGAGAACCAAACATCATCACCTTTAACAAATAATTCAACACCGAAAATGCCACGCCCACCAAGATTCGATGTAATTTTCTCAGCAATTTGCTGGGCTTTAGCTATAGCAGCCTGACTCATCTGCATCGGTTGCCAGCTTTCGACATAATCACCATCCTTTTGGATATGTCCAATAGGTTCACAAAAACTTGTTTTAATAGTCCCGTCTGTACCAAAAGATCTAACCGTTAACAAAGTAATCTCATAATCAAAATCAATCAAACCTTCCACAATAACGCGACCTGAATCAACACGTCCAGCAGATGCAGCATATTCCCAAGCTTTTTTAACATCTTGCGGGCCATCTAGTTTAGATTGCCCTTTTCCAGAAGACGACATCACTGGCTTTACAAAGCAAGGATAACCTATGCCGCTATCAATAGCTTTTTGGAGTTCTTCTTGAGAACTTGCAAAAAAATATGGAGATGTTGGTAAACCTAAATCGCGAGCGGCTAACTCACGAATACCTTCTCTATTCATGGTTAAAAACGCTGCTCTAGCTGTTGGTATAACCTCGACAACACCCTCTAGTTCTAACTCGACTAAAGTTGAAGTTGCAATAGCCTCAATCTCTGGAACAATTAAATGTGGATTTTCTTTGGCAACTAGATCTCGTATCGCTTGACCATCGGTCATATCAATTACATATGAACGATGAGCTACCTGATGTCCTGGAGCATTCGGGTACCGATCAACAGCTATAACCTCAATACCCAAACGTTGAAGTTCAATGATGACCTCCTTACCTAATTCACCGCTACCAAGCATCATGACTCGAATAGCACGTGGAGAAAGTGGCGTACCTATCGCCGGAAATCTTGGATATTGGTTCATATTAAGCTCCTCAGTAAAAGACATTAATATTTTCCCATGTCTTTTACTTGAGCTTCAAAAACTTACTTTTTTCTTTGTGGAGGAAGGTCTGTACAAGTACCATGAGCTACTTCAGCAGCCAAACCTATTGATTCCCCAAGCGTTGGATGAGGATGAATCGTTTTTCCAATATCGATATGATCTGCACCCATCTCAATAGCAAGACAAACTTCACCAATCAAATCACCTGCATTGGTACCAACAATGCCACCACCGATGATGCGATGCGTCTCTTTATCAAACAATAATTTAGTGAAACCTTCGCTGCGTCCGTTAGCAATTGCACGGCCACTAGCTGCCCAAGGAAATAAGCCTTTCTCATAAGCAATATCTTTAGCTTTACATTGCTCTTCAGTTAAACCAGCCCAAGCAACTTCTGGATCTGTGTAAGCAACAGAAGGAATTTGTAAAACATCAAAATAGGACTTTAGGCCACTGACAACTTCAGCTGCAACATGACCTTCATGAACGGCTTTGTGAGCAAGCATAGGCTGCCCCACAATATCGCCAATTGCAAAAACATGTTGAACGTTTGTTCTCATTTGTTGATCAACTGGGATAAACCCACGCTCATCAACGATGACACCAGCATTTTCAGCAGCAATTTTTTTACCATTCGGAGTTCTTCCAACAGCAACAAGTACTAAGTCATAACATTGCATTTCTGTAGGTGCATTAGGTCCTTCAAATTGCATCCAAATACCATCAACCTTAGCTTCAGATTGAACAGCTTTGGTCTTCAACATGACCCGGTTAAAGCGAGATAAATTCATCTTCTCCCAAACTTTAACTAAATCTCGGTCCGCTCCAGCCATCAGACCATCAGCCAATTCAACAATATCAATTTGCGAACCTAGAGAACTGTAGACAGTGGCCATCTCTAGACCAATAATTCCACCACCAATGACCAACATTCTCTTAGGAATAGACTTAAGTTCAAGTGCTCCAGTACTATCAACAATCCTTGGGTCTTTAGGCAAGAATGGTAAGGAAACTGATTGACCACCTGCCGCAATAATCACTTTTTCAAAGCGAATAACTTCTTTTTTACCAGTTAAATCCCAACTATTTCCAGCGGTTTCTTCAAGTTGGATGTGGTTAGCGTCAATGAAAGTACCAACGCCACGAAGAAATTGAACTTTTCTAGCTTTAGCCATTCCAGCTAAGCCATTCGTTAATTGGCCAATGACACTTTGCTTATGCGCTCTTAATGCATCTATATCAACTGTAGGAGCACCATAACTAACGCCATGTTTAGCCATTGATTTAACTTCTTCCATGACCGCTGCAGTATGTAACAATGCTTTAGAGGGAATACATCCAACATTCAAACATACACCTCCTAAAGTGGGGTAACGTTCAACTAAAATAGTATTAAGGCCTAAATCAGCACCTCTAAATGCTGCACTGTAACCGCCAGGGCCTGATCCTAGAACCAGTAATTGACATTGGTGATCTACCTTACCACTAAATGAACCCACTACAGGAGCAACAACAGGCACAACTGGTGTGACTAAAGAAGCCTCAGCTTTGACAGGTGCAGATTCCTGAGGTTTACTAACAGCACTGTCAGAGACCTCTACTGTCAAAATAGGCGTTCCAAGACTTACTTTATCTCCTATTTTGATATTGATAGAAACTACCTTACCATTAACATCACTAGGAACTTCCATCGTAGCTTTGTCAGACTCTAAGACAATAAGGGCTTGCTCTTTAACAACTTCATCCCCAGGTTTTACTAATACTTCAATCACCGGTATGTCGTGAAAATCACCAATATCAGGAACATTAATTGTTTGAATAGTCATCGTTATTCCTTAAAGAGTTACTCTACGAAAATCTGACATTAATTCAGCAATATATGCATTGAATCTAGTTGCCAAAGCACCATCAATAACACGATGGTCAGCAGTCAATGACAATGGGCAAATTAATCGTGGAACAAATTGAGAACCATCCCAAATTGGTTTGGTAGCTGCCTTGCTAACTCCTAAAATAGCCACTTCAGGTGCATTAATAATTGGAGCAAAGTAAGTTCCACCAATACCGCCAA
>DAIQPR010000012.1:4808-8707 GCA_036787315.1 Polynucleobacter sp.
AAATAGTGAAGCATGCGCCTTGCATTTGATCTGGTTTGAGCTTGCCATCTCTTGCTAATTTTGCAAGTTCACTCGTTTCTTGAGCTATTTCTAAAATGTCTTTTTGATCAACATTACGAATCACCGGAACGACTAAACCATTTGGAGTATCTGCAGCAAAACCTAAATGAAAATATTGCTTGAGTATTAACTCTTCACCATCAAGAGAACTATTAAACTCTGGATATTTTTTAAGTGCTTTTACACATGCTTTCATCATAAAAGCCAATAAAGTCACCTTAACGCCTGATTTTTCATTTGCTTTATTTGTCTGAACTCTAAAAGCCTCTAAATCAGTAATATCAGCATCTTCGTGATACGTAACTGCAGGAATCATAGCCCAGTTTCTAGACAAATTCGCAGCAGAAATTTTTTGAATTCTAGAAAGAGGACGCGTTTGAATCTCACCAAACTTTTTAAAGTCAATTTTTGGCCACGGTAACAATTGCAATCCATTACCCGCCGCTGAACCTGAAGCTACAGGAGCTACGGTGCTTCCACTTAATATACCTTTAATGTATTGCTGCACATCCTCTTGAGTAATCCTACCTTTAGGACCAGTACCTTTAACCTTTGTTATATCAGCACCAGGTTCTCTTGCATATTTTCGAACAGATGGACTTGCATGACTTGATGTAGTCGGTGATATTTCTTCAACAACAGGTGGAGTAGCTTTTGTTGGTGTTGGTGGAACAATCGTGAGATCAACTGCTTTAGGAGCAGGCGCACTTGGAATAGGTGCTGGCGCTGGTGCTGGTGCGGAAGCAGGCTGAGGCGAAAGATCTTGCACACCTCCCTCTTCCAATATAAGTAATAAACTTCCTTCAGAAACCTTATCACCAAGCTTTACCTTTAATTCCTTAACAACACCAGAATAAGTAGACGGGATATCCATTGTTGCTTTATCAGACTCTAAAGTAATCAAGGATTGTTCCTTAGCAACTGTATCCCCAACCTTTACATGCAACTCAATAATAGGAATCTCTTTGTAATCACCAATATCAGGAACTTTAATTTCGATCATTTTTGACATTGAAAGCTCCTTAAACAGTCATTGGATTTGGTTTAGTGATGTCTAAACCATATTTATTGATTGCTTCCGCTACTTTTTTAGCATCGATTTGGCCATCATCAGCTAAAGTCTTCAAAGCAGAAATAGTGACCCAGTAACGATCTACTTCAAAGAAGTGACGTAAATTTTCTCTAGTGTCAGAACGTCCGTAACCATCAGTACCAAGTACGGTGTATCGTTTTCCTAATTGCTGTATTGCTGGACGAATTTGCTCTGCAAATAACCTCACATAATCAGTGGATGCAATTACAGGGCCCGCAAACTTGGTTAACAAATTCTCTACATGAGATTTCTGTGGTTTGTCTGTTGGATTTAACAAATTATGACGGTTAACTTTTTGTATGTCTCTTGCTAACTCAGTAAAGCTTGGGCAACTCCATAAATCTGATGCAACACCCCAATCTTCTTTTAACAATTCTGCTGCAGCCATAACTTCTCTAAAGATAGTACCGCTACCAAGTAACTGCACTCTTAACTTAGATTTAGCATCACCAATACTTTGTAAATGATACATACCTTTGAGTATGTCTTTTTCGCTTCCTTTTGGCATTGCAGGATGAGCATAATTCTCATTCATCAAGGTGATGTAGTAATAAATATCTTCTTGCTCAGTCAACATGCGACGCATACCGTCTTGAATAACTACAGCTAACTCAAAACCAAATGTTGGATCATAGCTAACACAGTTAGGAATACCTAAACTAAATAGATGGCTATGACCATCCTCATGTTGTAAACCTTCACCATTCAGGGTAGTACGACCAGCAGTACCTCCTAATAAAAAGCCTCTAGATCTCATATCACCAGCGGCCCATGCCAAATCACCTATACGCTGGAAGCCAAACATTGAATAGAAAATATAGAAAGGTAACATCGGTACACCGTGCGTTGAATAAGATGTCGCTGCAGCTATCCAATCACACATCGCACCTGCTTCGTTAATACCTTCTTGAAGAATCTGACCAGTTTGATCTTCTTTATAGAACATTAGTTGGTCTCTATCTTGTGGTTCATACAGTTGACCCACGTGACTCCAAATACCTAATTGTCTAAACATACCTTCCATACCAAATGTTCTAGATTCATCTGGAACAATTGGTACTACTCTCTTACCGATTGCCTTATCTTTCACAATCATATTTAGAAGTCGAACAAATGCCATCGTTGTGGACACTTCACGTCCTTCAACTGTAGCTTCAAGAAGGGGTGCAAAGGTATCTAAACTAGGAACTGGAAGGGATTCTGCTTTCGCTCTTCTTTGTGGCAAATAACCACCAAGTTCCATACGCTTTTTACGCATGTATTCAAGCTCAGGACTACCTTCAGCAAATTTAATATACGGGACGTTTTCTAGCTCTTCATCCTTCACTGGTAAATTAAAGCGATCTCTGAAAGCTTTAACATCCTCAATACTCATTTTTTTCTGTTGGTGAGCAATATTCATTGCCTCACCAGAGGCTCCCATTCCATAACCTTTAATTGTTTTTGCCAAAATTAAAGTAGGTTGACCCTTATGGTGAACAGCAGAATGGAATGCTGCAAAAACTTTGTGAGGATCATGTCCACCACGATTTAGATTCCAAATATCATCATCTGTCCAATCTGCGACTAACTCTTGTAATTCTGGAGTATTGAAAACATGAGCTCTAACATATGCACCATTTTTTGCTTTCATTGTTTGGTATTCACCATCCACAATCTGCGCCAAACGGTTCATCAGCAAGCCTTTTTTGTCTCTCGCAAACAAAGCATCCCAATGAGTACCCCAAACTACCTTAATAACATTCCAACCAGAACCTCTAAACTCACTTTCTAATTCTTGAATAATACTTCCGTTCCCACGAACAGGACCATCTAAACGTTGAAGATTACAGTTAATGACAAAAATGAGGTTATCTAATTTCTCTCTACCTGCCATACCAATAGCACCTAGAGACTCTGGCTCGTCGGTTTCACCATCACCTAAAAAAGCCCAAACTTTTCTACCCTCAGTTTTCACCATTCCACGGTCTTGCATGTACTTCATGAAGCGGGCTTGATAAATAGCCATAATCGGACCAAGTCCCATAGAAACTGTTGGGAACTGCCAGAAGTTAGGCATCAACCATGGATGGGGATAACTAGAGATACCCTTTCCGCTGACTTCTTGACGGAAATTATCTAACTGATCCTCATTTAATCTTCCAAGTAAGTAAGCTCTGGAGTAAACACCAGGTGCAGAATGACCTTGCACGAAAACTAGGTCACCACCATGTTGATCTGAGGGTGCGTGCCAGAAATGATTGAAACCAACGTCATATAAAGTGGCTGCTGACTGAAAGGAAGAAATATGACCGCCAACATTGGTATCTTTATTAGCACGAAGAACCATGGCCATCGCATTCCAACGAGTATAAGATCTAATACGATGCTCAACTTCTTGATCCCCAGGAATACGGGCTTGACGCTCTACCGGGATTGTATTTATATAAGGTGTTTGAGCATGAAAAGGTTGATCGACCCCGTTAACCCTTGCATACGCTATTTGCTGGTCAATCAAATAAGCAGCACGATCAGTGCCCTCAGTTTGAATGACACCATTCATGGCATCAAGCCATTCCTTAGTCTCGACAGGATCAATATCTATAGAATCATTATTTGGTAATTTAATGTTTATATCTTGAGGAACGGCTGCCATTTTTATCTCCTTTGTGATTATTTACATTCTAAATTTTGATGGAATAATTTCAAGTTTTTTTTCATATCTTGATAATTTTAAAATTTGTTATGAATTCGACACGTTAAGCGC
>DAIQPR010000012.1:8717-13383 GCA_036787315.1 Polynucleobacter sp.
TCATTAAAACATATAAATTGAGTATCTCTAAAGCAACAATTCAAGCAAAATAGAATGTATGAAGAAATTGATCAACTTCAAAAAATACTTGCCGGGTTTTTTTGTACCCTCCACAAACAGTAAAAAGCTGACCCAACAGTCTGTTAACTATTTATACACCCCTATTATTGCCATCTTGTTATTTATGTTGGCAATGATTGCAATATTGTGGTCACTCTCAACCCAAGAGTCTGATCAGGCAGAAATAGCTTTTGATAGGGAAGTATCCTATGCAGAACAAAGAATTCAAGCAAACTTTGATCTTAATGAAGAAGAAATCCTATCCATTAGTAAGAAACTTCCCACTAATTTGGGATCAAAATTTAATGGGGAGTTCTATAAGCTTACGAGTAACATGCTCAATAAGCATCCAGAAATATTACTAATTCAAACTATTAACAAGGATTCTAAAAAAAATATTTCATACCCAAGCGCAGATGATGAAGATTGGAATTCTGAACCAAGCATTCAATCAAAGCTAAATTCAAGTTTACTCTTTGCTATTAAAGAAGCTCAAACCTCTGGAAGAGGAACTTATGGAGGACTTCTAGAAATAAAGGTTGGTAGCTTTAATCAAACCTTTAATCAGGAAAGATCTCTAGTATTTTGGTACGTTCAGCCCGCATCAAAATTTACTGAACAAAATCAAACTATAGCAGTTTTATACTCCGTACCATTAATCATCAGCAAAATCATACCTAAGGATATCCTTGCCAGACATCGTTTCTCTTTACTTGATGGCGAGGGGCAAGTTCTTTACAGCCTAACAGATAGAAATCTAAAAAAGAATCATAGTACCCATCAAATCAGACTGAGTAAATTTGCCGATAACCTTACCCTTCAAGCCCAAAGTTACCCTTTACCAAGTAATCTTAGCTTTCAGATGCTTTTCTGGCTTGTGATCGGTTTGTGTTCATATGTGATTTGGAGCTTTTGGTCAATTTGGCGTCAAATGAAATTTCGTCAAGATATACAGAGAAATTTAATCAAAGAAACCAACTTCAGACGCGCCATTGAAGATTCAATGCCAATTGGGCTCAGGGTACACGAACTCGATGGAAGAATAAGCTATGTCAATCCAGCTTTTAGTAAGATGGTTGGCTGGAATGCCGATGAGCTTCAGGGCCTATCCCCACCTTTTCCATTTTGGGCAAAAGAGGACGAAGTTGTAAATTCAATGAAATTGAATACTATTTTTAAAACAACATTCAGCCCCCCTAGTGGTCTTGAAGCAGTTTTAACCGATAAGCAGGGGAAAAAAATCTATGTTAGAAACTTTATTTCCCCTATGGTTGATGCAAAAAACAAGCAAACAGGTTGGATAGCTTCTTTAATTGACATTTCTGAACCAAGGCGAATTCGAGATGAACTTGCGATCTCTCAACAGCGCTTTATTACAGTTCTTGAAGGAATTACAGCAGGTATATCCGTTATAGACCCCAAAACAGGACAGCTTCTTTACTCCAATAATCTATATCAAGAAATGTTTGGCACTTCAGCTGAAGCACATCATTTACTTTTAGGCGCAGAAGCATTTTCAGAAGACAATTTTGATCTTGAAAACGATAACGTAGATGGTTATGCAGGACTACCATCTTCTGCACTAACACCCATTCTTGGGGATACAAGAGAAGTACAAATACCAGATAGATCTAATTGGTATGAAATTCGAAGAAGATACATACCATGGACAGATGGCCATTTGGCTCAAATGCTCATCACTACTGATATTACTGATCGCAGATTAGCTCAAGATAATCTTCGCGCTCAAGAGGAAAAACTTCAATTTTCAAGCCGCTTAACCACTATGGGAGAGATGGCATCCTCCATTGCGCACGAGCTGAATCAACCTTTGGCTGCGATCAATAATTACTGCATGGGCTTGATGAATCGTCTCAGAGCAAAAAAAGACGAGCAATTAAATATTGAAATTATTCCAGCTATTGAAAAAGTCAGTGCCCAAGCTCTTCGAGCGGGAACCATTATTCAGCGTATTAGAAATTTTGTAAAACGTAGTGCCCCACAACGTCAGTCATGTCACATCGATCAAATTATTAATCAGTCAATAGAACTTGCAGAAATAGAAGCACACCGACAAGGTATTCGATTAGAGAAAAATATCAGTCCACAATTACCAGAATGCTTTATAGATCCTATTTTGATTGAACAAGTCATTGTAAATCTCATCAAAAATGCAATAGATAGCGTTAAAGACGCTTACCCCAGATCAAGACGTGGCAAAGCACCACCTATCTTTATTCATGCAAAACTCAATACAGAACTTCAACACCCAATGCTCAGTATTCAAATTATTGATGGTGGAAAAGGTATTGATAAAGATATTATTTCTCAAATTTTTGATCCTTTTTTCAGCACTAAAGAAGAAGGAATGGGTATGGGACTGAATATTTGCAGATCCATTGTTGAATCACATGAAGGTCGTTTGATCGCAGAAAACAATACCAGTTTTATAACAGCGAACGATACTGTTAATACATTTGAAAATGAAGTTTTCATGGGTTGTACATTCACTATCTTATTACCCATTGAAGCATATCTACTAACAACTAATCAAAATTTACAAAATTCATAAGAAATTGTATAAAACCATTATTATTACTACTGAATAGTTAATTAATTGATAGGATTAGGCATGAACTCAATTTATAGCGAAAAGCCAAAAGAAATAATTTATGTAGTTGATGATGATGAAGCTGTTAGAGACTCATTAAGTTGGCTATTAGAAAGTAATGGCTATCTTGTGAAGTGCTTCAGTAGTGCTGAACGATTTTTACAATCAGTTACAGGCTCTGATCGCGAAGTTACATCTTGTGCAATTTTAGACGTTAGAATGCCCGGTATGTCTGGTCTTGAACTTCAAGAACATCTGATTGCAGAGTCAATCCCGATGCCTATTTCTTTCATTACTGGTCATGGTGACGTTTCTATGGCAGTGAACACCATGAAAAAAGGCGCCATTGATTTCATTGAAAAGCCTTTCAAAGAAAATGAATTACAAAATCTAGTAGAAAAGATGTTAGTGACAGCAAGAAGCGCATACAAAGAAGCTTCTATGCAAAAAAATAACCAAAGTCTATTATCCAAATTAACCAGCAGAGAACGCCAAGTTTTAGAGCGTATCGTTGCAGGTCGTTTAAACAAACAAATAGCTGATGATCTGACAATCTCCATCAAAACTGTTGAAGCCCACCGTGCCAACATTATGGAAAAACTAAACGTCAGCACAGTGGCTGATCTGTTACGTTTAGCACTGTCAGAAAAAAGCTAATTCAAAATGCCAGCTAAACTTCTCGATGGAAATCAGCTCTCTCGACAATTGCGAGCAGAAATCGCAACAGCGAGCGCAATCCTAACTGCAAAAGGAACTAAACCAGGATTGGCTGTTATTCTTGTCGGGGAAAATCCTGCAAGCCAAATTTATGTCAGAAACAAAGTTAAAGCTTGTGAAGATGCAAATATTTATTCTGAACTAATTCGCTTGCCTCAAGATATATCTGAACAAGAATTACTAGATCATATTCATCAACTGAATGAAGATGAGCAGATTCACGGGATATTAGTCCAACTCCCCCTTCCTGCTCACATCGATACTCATTTAGTCCTTGAAGCAATCGACCCGTATAAGGATGTAGATGGCTTTCACGTAGCAAATGCAGGTGCTCTAATGACAGGTAAACCTATTTTTAAGCCATGCACGCCATACGGATGCATGAAGATTTTAGAAAGTATCGATTATCCTATCCGCGGTGCTAGAGCAGTGATTATTGGAGCCTCCAATATCGTAGGTAAACCAATGGCTATGCTTCTTCTACAGGCAGGAGCAACCATTACGATTTGTAACAGCAAAACTAAAGATCTTGCTGCACATACTAAGGAAGCTGATATCTTAGTTGTCGCTACAGGTATTCCCAAAATGATTTCAGCACAAATGGTCAAACCAGGTGCTGTAGTGATCGATGTAGGTATTAATCGCCTACCAGATGGAAAACTTTGTGGAGATGTAGATTTTGATGAAGTGAAGTATGTCGCTGGATGGATTACCCCTGTTCCTGGCGGCGTAGGTCCAATGACAATCACAATGCTCTTGCAAAATACTTTAGAAGCAGCTAATCATTTTCATCTTTAAGAGTACTTAATATGAGTAATCCACTATTAGAAATGGGTAACGATTTACCCAATTATTCTGCTATTCAACCAAGCCATATCGAGGAAGCAATTGATGTATTTCTTGATAAGGCTCAATTAGCTTTAGATGACGCTATCAAAACTGATATTGCCCCAACTTGGGAAAACCTCATAGACCCTTTAGATCTTGTGAATCAGGATTTAGGTCGCGCTTGGGGTGTGGTCAATCATCTCACTAGTGTTTTAGACTCAACTGAATTAAGAGCTGTACATGCAAAAATGTTACCTAAGGTGACTGCTTTTGGAAGTACTTATTCTCAAAGCCTTGAGTTGTTTGAGAAATATAAAAAAATCAAATCTTCTTCATCTTGGAGTTCCTTAACAGGAGCACAACAAAAGGTCATCAATAATGCAATCCGAGACTTCCAATTAGGAGGCGCTGAACTAGACCCTTCACTTAAGCCAAGATTTGCAAGTATTT
>DAIQPR010000012.1:13393-24561 GCA_036787315.1 Polynucleobacter sp.
GCAGACAGTTTTGCCAAAATGGAAGATATTCAACCAAATTTAACGAAATCTTTTTCTGATAATGTTTTAGATGCAACTGATGCATTTATTCATGTAGTTTCTGACATTAATGAATTAGAAGGTCTTCCAGAGGATGCATTAATTGCTGCAAAAGAACTTGCTTCTAGTCAACAAAAAGAAGGTTGGGCTTTTAGTCTAAAATTTCCCTCTTATTTCCCCGTTCTACAACTAGCCAAAAATCGTAATCTTCGCCAAAAAATGTATGAAGCTTACGTTACGCGTGCATCTGACCTAGGTTCTCAGCTTGGTATGGGAAAAGCTGACTGGGACAATAGTCAAATCATGTTAGATATTTTGCGTCTGCGCAAAGAAGAATCTCAAATGCTTGGGTTTGATAATTATGCAGCCTTAAGCATCGTTCCCAAAATGGCAAAATCAGTAGAAGAGGTCCGCTCGTTTTTACAAGAGTTTGCGCAGCGTGCACATCCTAGTGCACTCAAGGATCTTCAAGAACTCGAGGAATTCTCAAAAAATAACTTAGAAATTGAATATCTTGAACCTTGGGATATTAGCTATGCTTCTGAACAATTAAAACAAGCCAAATACAATTTTTCAGAAAATGAAGTTAAACAATATTTCCCTATCGACCAAGTATTAAAGGGACTTTTTCATGTTATTGAAAACCTCTTCGAAGTCAAAATTCAACACTGCAATTTACCAATCTGGCATACGGATGTTCAGTCTTTTGAAGTGAAAAATAAGAACAACGATCTCGTAGCATGTTTTTACCTAGATGCTTACGCACGAAGCGGTAAACGTGGTGGAGCATGGATGGACGATGCTAGAGGTCGAATGGTATTGAAAAATGGAAATATTCAAACACCTGTGGCTTACTTAGTTTGCAATTTCCCTCCTCCAATGACAATTAATGGTCAATTGCGTAGTGCAACCATTTCGCATGATGATGTCATTACTCTTTTCCATGAATTTGGTCATGGACTACACCATATGCTCACTAAAGTAGACACTCTTGGTGTATCAGGTATCAATGGTGTTGAATGGGATGCTGTAGAACTTCCAAGTCAATTCATGGAAAACTTTTGCTGGGATTATGAAGTCATTGAAAAATTATCAAAACATATTGACCACCAATCAAGCTTACCGCGTGAACTTTTCGAAAAAATGTTAGCAGCCAAGAATTTCCAAAATGGATTGTTTACATTGCGGCAAATTGTATTTGCAAGTTTTGACTGGGAATTACACTCTAGTTTTGAACCGAATCAATCAACTCCCAATGACATCCTAGAACTGTCTCGTTCTATCAATGCGAAGGTACACGTCCTTCCACAAGCAAATATTTCTCGTTGGCCACATTCTTTCAGTCATATATTTGCTGGGGGATATGCTGCTGGCTACTATAGTTATAAATGGGCTGAAGTACTCTCCGCAGATGCATTTGCCTCCTTTGAAGAAAAAGCCTCGCAATTTGGATCTATTCTTAACCCTGAAGTTGGAATCTTATATCGTCAAGAAATTCTTGAGGTTGGTGGAAGTAGACCTGCAGCAGAATCCTTTAAGGCCTTCCGCGGCCGTCCTCCAACCATTGATGCTCTATTACGTCATGGCGGACTTCTGCAAAAATAGGCTATTCAATGAACACTATTAGAATCGCAACTTGGAATGTGAATTCAATCAAAGTGAGACTTCCTCACCTATTGCAATGGCTTTCTGATTGTGAAAAAAATAAACAAACCATTGACCTTATTGGCTTGCAAGAACTGAAATTAACTGAGGACAAATTCCCCTATCAGGCCCTAGAAGATATCGGCTATTGCAGTCTAGCATTAGGTCAAAAGACATACAACGGCGTTGCATTAATTGCTCGTAAAGATTCTCTTGCTCCACTTCATCAAACACAAGAAACTATATTTTTACATGCACAGAAAAATATACCTGATTTAGAAGATGAACAACAACGATTAATTGCCTCTACGATTCAATTTAGAGAAACAACTCCAATCCGAGTTATCTGTGCCTATTTCCCCAATGGCCAAGCACCAGGCTCAGAAAAGTTTTTATATAAGATGCGATGGCTTGAAGCTCTCCATCAGTTTTTAAAAACAGAACTCGTGAAATTTCCACGTTTAATATTAATGGGCGATTTTAATATTGCTCCCAAAGACGAGGATGTCCATGACCCTAAAGCATGGGAGGGGCAAAATTTGGTCTCCCCTGAAGAGCGTGCTTTTTTTTCTAGCTTTGAGCAACTAGGTTTAATAGATAGCTACAGACTCTTCGATCAAGCTCCAAAAAGTTTTAGTTGGTGGGATTACAGAATGATGGGGTTTCGTCGCAATGCTGGGCTTCGCATTGACCATATTATGATCTCTAAAGAGCTGCAAGAAAATTGCTCTTCCTGCAGCATTGACACCAATCCTAGGAAGTGGGAACAACCTTCAGATCATGCCCCCGTTATATTGAGTTTGCAAAAGTAATTTGCTTACTCAATTCCTAATTCTTGCAATTTGCGGGTAATAGTATTCCTACCAATTCCTAAGCGTTCTGCAGCCTCAACTTTCCGCCCTCTAGTCGTTTCAAGAGCTGCCTCAATAACTGCTTTTTCAAATTGATTAAGTAAATTTTGGAAAACATTCTCTTTACCATCTTCCAACATCTTTTTCGCTAGCATACCTAATTGATGCTCCCAGTTAACCTTAGGAATTGGAATAGTATGGTTTGATGTATCAACATTACTGGTGGTATCTTTATTTGTAGAAACAACATCACCCGTGAATTGAAATTGCTGTTTAGAAATCGGTGGTGGATATGTCAGATCCCTTGGCAAGTCTTGAACATTGATTTCAGGTGCAGAAATCATCACTGACAACCAATGACAAATACTTTGTAATTGACGAACATTCCCAGGATACGGAAGTTTAGATAAAGCATCTAAGGTTTCAGGCAACAATACCTTGGGTTTAACATTAAGCTGTCTTGCACTTAATGTTAAAAAGTGCTGAGTCAAAATCGGGATATCCTCGACACGATCTCTCAAGGCAGGAAGCCTTAAACGTATTACGTTTAGACGATGGAATAAATCTTCTCTAAACAAACCATTTGCCACTAAATTTTCTAAATTTTGATAACTAGAAGCGATAATGCGAACATTGGACTGCATTTGAGTACTACCACCAAGACGATAAAACTTACCATCTTCCAGCAATTGCAAAAGAGAACTTTGTAAATGCAAAGGCATATCTGCAACTTCATCTAAAAATAATGTGCCACCATCAGCCTGCTCAAACAATCCACGTTTCATGCTTGTAGCATTTGCAAAAGCTCCACGCTCGTAACCAAATAACTCCGCTTCTATCAGATCCTTTGGCATTGCAGCCAAATTTAACTCAATAAATGGATAATTTGAACGAGCACCGTGCTTATGTAAAGCTCTTGCTAATAACTCTTTTCCTGTTCCAGACTCACCAGTAATTAAGATAGTTGCATTTGAAGAACTAAGGCGTCCAACTGCACGAAAAATTTCTTGCATTGCTGGTGCCTGACCAATTAACTCTGGAACAAGGCTTTTAGAAGATGACCCAATACTTGGCGCAAATTGCGTTTTTATGATCTCAGCATTTTTACTTTCTGATATAGCTCTTTGTAAAATCGCCATAACAGCACCAATATCAAAGGGCTTAGTAATATATTCAAAAGCTCCACCTTGCAATGAAGCCACAGCCGAATCCATATCTGAAAATGCCGTCATAATAATGACAGGCAATTTTGGATAATCATGCTTCAACTGTTGTAATAAGCTAATACCATTGCCTCTAGGCATACGAATATCAGATATTACAACCTGTGGTTGCTCTTTCTCTAAAGCATCTAAAACATCGTTAGGATTAGAAAAACTTTTAAATGGGATCATCTCCCGTGCTAAAGATTTTTCTAATACCCAACGAATGGACTGATCATCATCGACAATCCAAACTGATTTCATACATCACCTCTTGATTCAGAATTATTAAAGTACTCTAAGGAACTATAGGGAATTTGAACATGAAAATCAGTATTACCTGGCTCGCTATGCACACTTATGAAGCCTCCATGCATCTGAATGAACGATTGCGCTAAAGTGAGGCCTAATCCACTGCCTGAGGATCGTCCAGAAACAAGAGGTAAAAATATATGATCAATGATTTCTGCTGGTATTCCAGGACCATTATCAATAATATGAATGTTCATTGCCAACTTAAATCTTTTTTTACCAATCGTAACGTTTCTAGATACACTTGTTTTTAATTGGATCTTGGCATCGCCTAAACTGATTCGATCCTCTAAAATCTGCGCTGCATTGTGAACAATATTTAATAAAGCTTGAATTAAGATTTCTTTATCACCAATAATCTCAGGCAAGCTGACATCATAAAATCTAGTAATAGATAAACCCTTCGGAAATTCAGCTAATACAACGCTCCTAACACGTTCTAATACCTCGTGTATGTTTAGCTCAGTGATTTCTTTTTTACGTTTATGAGGGGCCAATAAGCGGTCTACTAAAGTTTGTAAACGATCTACTTCTTTAATCATCACCCTCGTATACTCTTTAAGAGAAGGATCTGGCAATTCGTAATCTAAAAGTTGTGCTGCTCCACGTATTCCGCCCAAGGGATTTTTAATTTCGTGAGCCAAGTTACGCATCAATTCTTTATTTGCCCTAGCTTGCATAATTAAACGTTCTTCTCGATCACTTTTCATTTGCTGGGAAATTTCAAACCATTCAAAGACATTGAGCTCCGTACTCTCGATTGAGGACAAAATAACATAGGCTAAAAACTCTTTTTGATCTGGGCGAAGAGGACCGTGACTGAGAATTAAATCTATTCTTTGCGTAGCCCCATCCATCTGAAACTGTTTAAATAGTTCTTCTAATGCATGATTCTCACCAAAAATATCTTTTAATTGATAACCAGTAATATTCTTTTGAGATATTTTTAAAGAAATTTCTGCTGCAGTATTTGCATAAACAACAGCGTTTGAAGCACGGTCAAGTATCAATACCGAATTCGGCATCTGATCTAAGACATCTTGAGGATTAAAAAGGGCAGCCGTAGCTGCCCTGCTCTGAAAAATGCGCATGGCGCTAGATCTTAATCTTAGAGTGAATAATACATATCGAATTCAATCGGATGCGTAGTCATACGGAAACGTGTGACTTCTTCCATCTTCAATGAGATATATGCATCAATCATCGTGTCAGTAAATACACCACCACGAGTCAAGAACTCACGATCTTTGTCCAAATACTCAAGAGCCATATCCAAGCTACTACATACTGTTGGGATCTTTGCATCTTCTTCTGGGCTTAAATCATACAAGTTTTTATCAGCTGCTTCTCCAGGATGAATCTTGTTTTGAACACCGTCTAAACCAGCCATGAGTAATGCAGAGAATGCGAGGTATGGATTAGCCAATGGATCTGGGAAACGAGTTTCAATACGGCGTCCTTTTGGATTTGCAACGTATGGGATACGGATTGAAGCAGAACGGTTACGTGCTGAGTAAGCTAACTTAACAGGAGCCTCAAAACCTGGAACTAAACGCTTGTATGAGTTTGTGCCTGGATTTGTAATCGCATTCAATGCACGAGCATGCTTGATGATTCCACCTATGTAATAAAGGGCAAATTCTGACAAACCTGCATAGCCGTTACCTGCAAATAAGTTAATACCATCTTTCCAAACAGATTGGTGAACGTGCATACCAGAACCATTATCGCCAACAACAGGTTTAGGCATGAATGTTGCTGTTTTGCCATAAGCATGTGCAACGTTGTGAACAATGTATTTTTGGAGGATTGTCCAGTCAGCACGTTGAACTAATGTGCTAAATTTTGTACCCAACTCGTTCTGGCCTTGACCAGCAACTTCGTGGTGATGAACTTCAACTGGAATACCTACAGACTCTAACAATAAACACATTTCAGAACGCATATCTTGGAATGTATCTAATGGAGCAACTGGGAAATATCCACCTTTTTTACCCGGACGGTGACCAGTGTTGCCACCTTCAAATTCTAGACCTGATGACCATGGAGCTTCTTCGGAATCAATCTTCACGAAAGAACCCTGCATATCAGAACCCCAACGTACACCGTCAAAAATAAAGAATTCTGGTTCTGGACCAAAATACGCAGTATCACCAAGACCAGTGCTCTTTAAATAAGCTTCGCAACGCTTTGCGATAGATCTTGGGTCACGATCGTAACCTTTACCATCAGAAGGCTCTACAACGTCACATGTCAATACCAATGTTGGCTCTTCATAGAAAGGATCGATGTATGCCGTTGCAGCATCAGGCATTAAAAGCATGTCAGAAGCTTCAATACCTTTCCAACCAGCAATTGATGAACCATCAAAAGCATGACCACTTTCAAATTTATCTTCTCCAAAAGCGGATACAGGTACTGAAACGTGTTGCTCTTTCCCTTTTGTATCTGTGAAACGAAAATCTACAAAAGTGATCTCTTTTTCTTTGACCAACTTCATAATGTCAGCAACAGCTTTACTCATCTAGTTCTCCTAAAACGATGAAATACAAAAAAATAAAATCCTCATTCATTAAAACAAAATAAGGCTACACAAAAAAATCAATTTGCACCATAATAGTGCAAATTGGTACTACTGTTAAGCAAAATAATTACTTTGATAAATCATACGTGATGGTATTGAACGCTTCAACCCCAACACGTAACTCTTTCAATGCGACCTCAACCTGATTTACGGGACCCTTGACACCAAGTTCCATATGGCGCTGAGCGAGAATACCCTCCTTGCTAGGGTCACCAACAGAAGGTAAGCTAAAAATTTTAATTTCAGGATATTTTTTCTCGATCTCTTCCATCAAGGGTGTAATTGTTGCTTCCATCGCTCCAGCAGCAATAAAACTCTTTTCAACATAATCCAATTGATGAAAAAGGTCTTTATAAAAAGTTTCTAAGATCCATTCCATCATAGGACTTGCCATCACAGGGAAGCCTGGCATGAAGTAATGTTCTTGAATATAAAATCCCGGAATCTTATTGTAGGTATTAGGAATAATGTTTGCTCCCACAGGGAACTCTCCCATACGCAAACGTGGAGCATTGATTGGAGAGTCCACATCAGCTTTAACTGGATCCCCCTCAGCAGTTTCTATGATTCTTTGACCTATCAAAGCTTTAGCTTCAGGATGTAGCGCTAAGTCTACTCCAAGGGCTTTAGCAGCGCATTGACGCGTATGATCATCGGGGGTTGATCCAATACCACCAGTGATAAAAACCACATCACCACTAGCAAAAGTCCTTTTGAATGTATTAATAATTCTTTGCGGATCATCTGCAATATACTCCGCCCAACTAAGATGCAGACCACGCTCTTTTAGTAATTCCAATAAACGTGGCATATGTTTATCAGTTCTTCTACCCGATAGAATCTCATCACCAATAACGATTAACCCAATGGTTCTATTTTTTTCTTGTGTCAAATACCTTCTCCCTTTAACTCTCTATATTCTTTTAATGCAAACAATAAATAATGGGCAAACCACAAAGCACCAAATATAAAAACTAAAGCATAAACCCACATCATGAACATTGATACAAATGGAAATAATACCAAGACAAATATAGATGATAGCCAAAATAATGTTGGCGCTGCTCCAATTAACCCTACTACGATACCAATCAACAATAGTGGACCTCGATGCAAAATCATTAAATCCTCACGTTCTTGCTCAGTAGCATGCCTTGATAAAACATCATAGGTCATTAAACGAGTCGTTAACCACCCCCATAAAATCGGCGGAAGCAAGGCAAAAATAGGTGGGATCCACCAAATTGGTAAGGTAATAAGAACAATGACTAAGAAGATAAAAGTTGAACTGATTGCCACCCACAAACTTCCAAAAAATGATCCGCCATGCTCTTTTTTAAGGGTGCTATAGGCATTTTGTTTCTCTACATGACGTAATACAGATGTAATGGAGGTAAATGAAACAAGCACCAATATAGTAGTTATTACTAAAGGCATCAAAATAACCACAGAAAAATATGGCGCCACAATTGCTCTAACACTGTTCCAACCTACTACACTCATTGTTTTTTCAATCCATGATGCTGCAAATGAGTTAGTCAAAAAGTCTTTCATCCAATCTAATAATGGAGACCAAGTAAACCATAAAATTCCAAACCAAATAAGAGCACCAATAAAAAAAGGACGCAAAGTTAACCACAATACCCAAGGATTAAAAATCCCCCGAAGAGAGAGTCCAAAGGAACGAATGATGAGTCGCATTGTTCAGCCTCTTAAGGTCAAAGATGCCCAACATTTCTTTAAAGCAAAAATCTGTTGCTGTAAAAAATGATTGGGAGGTAAATATTCCTTCACACCGCTTGGGTGATAAGACTCATCAAAAACCGCAGTCTTAAATAACATATCCCACCAAGGAAATAAAACTCCAAAATTACAACCTCCTAGAACTCCAGGCTTACCAGGTACTTCATATCCTAGTTCAATAGCATGGTGATAGCGATGAAAATTAGGAGTAACAAGAATATATTTTAAAAACCCATATTCATATGGATAAAATCCATGTTGCCAACTTTGAATTAATCTACTAGTAACAATTAATAATAAAAACTGTCCAGGCTCAACCCCTAAGATCAATCCAACTCCGGTCAATGTAGCCGCTCGTAAAATATCATCAAGTAAGTGATTGCGATTGTCTGACCAAGCAGTTAAATGCCTTTGACTGTGATGCAAAGCATGTAATTGCCACCAAAAATTTAATCGGTGGGATAAACGATGATAAAAGTAATCTACCAAATCAAAAATAATTAGATAAATAAAAAAGCTAATGATTGGAATTGAAGTAATGCTAGGCCACCAGTTCTCAACATTGAATCTTAAAAATTGGCTATCATGAAGCAAGGAACCCAAATAAAAGAACACATTTGAAAACAATAAAAAAAATATTAATTGAAAAATGCCAAGCCGATGAAAAATGCTATAAAAAACATCAATGCGAATAGCCTGTCGAATTTCAATAGATGAACCAATATCATTATTTGTGTTAACTAATAAAGACTCATTTTTTTCTAAAGGGCGAAGAATCAAGGCAATAATAGCAATTTGAATAATACCCAAAAGGATGCGATCCAAAATAATGTCTGCATCATCTGCATATCCCATTAAATCGCATAAATACATGATGGGTAATACCGTATTTTGTATTAACCATTCATGTACTAGATCATATAGTTCAGACATTTAGACGACTATTCAATAGTGGCGAAACAAAAACCTTTTGCTTTTAAACCAGAGATTAACTGATCTAAAACACCAGGGGCCCATGGATCTTTTCTTGACCATATACCCAAATGAGCCATAGTAATGTCTCCATCTTTAATTTCTTGTAAAGCTTTTTTTAGAAGAACATCATTAGGATACTGTGTGGAAGAAAGCTCATCTCCTAAAAAACCAGATGAGCTCCAAGCAATGTGTTTATATGAACAAGCATTGCCCATTTCAATCAACCTTGGAGAGGTTTTACCTCCAGGAGCTCGCCATATTTTACTAATATGTTTGCCAGTTAATTCATGAAAACGTTGATCAACTTGTTTTATTTCATGACAAACTTCTAATTGGTCTGCACTATACGACTTCCCTGCTTTTGGACCAAATTGTGGCTTAAGAATAACCGTATTATCTTTCCCATTTTTTTGAAAATACGCATGATGAAGTGTATGACTACCAAAC
This sequence comes from Polynucleobacter sp., assembly GCA_036787315.1. Lineage (GTDB taxonomy): Bacteria > Pseudomonadota > Gammaproteobacteria > Burkholderiales > Burkholderiaceae > Polynucleobacter. The sequence continues at coordinate 23,191 of DAIQPR010000012.1, forward strand.
GCATGACCCTGATTGACCATAGATAACCAAAAGCCCTTCCATGAATCATCTAAAGCCATATCTCCACGATCTGTTCGCTCATTCGCTAAGAAAAAAGTTGCCCGAACATCGTGACGTTTTAAAGTGTCAGCAACATATTGAGCAACTGACATATTGCCTGTATCGAAAGTTAAATAAACTGTTTTTTGGCAACTTTGTGCATTTAATTGAAATGAGCTCAATAACAAAATAAGAGCCAAACCAATTTGACGACACATATAGTTTTTAACCATAAAAGTATTAATTCCAAGCAGCGTTAGGTGTAAAAAATACTCCATGCGGACTCTTACCAACCTTGATAGTTGTTTCTAACTCATTATTAGTTAGGTTAATTACCCCAATTTTTTTAGCAAAACGAAAACTAACCCATAACTCCTTTTGATTTGGAGTTATATCCATGCAATCCGGTCCGGATGGCAAGCCCTTGATAGTTCCTACAACTTCTAAAGTCTCCATATCAATTTTACTGATGGTAGCCTCTACACGATTAGATACAAATATATGCTTTCCATCACCCAATGGGCGGAAATTATGCGCTCCCTTACCAGTAATTATTTTTTTTACAGTCTGTTGGTTTTTCCAATCAATGACTTGAACATAATTCTCCCCTGTCATTCCTACAAGTAAATACTTATCTCCAGGCGTCATCCAAAGTCCAGCCGGCATTTTGCCAACTTTCATTTTCCATAAGATTTTTTTAGTTGCTATTTGGATAGCCACCAGTTCATTAGAATCTTGTAATGTAACGAAGGCTATTTGACTATCATTTGTAAACGCAATGTGACTAGGGGTCTCTGGTAACTTATAAATATCTGGATTAGGCTGAATTTCACCATTTTTTACAGCATATATATCAACTCTGTTAAGTCGATTACCTGCAACAACAAACCATTGTTTATTTGGTGAATACCCAATTTGATAAGGGTCCATAATTTTTGGAATAGTCCCAATTTTATTTCCAGTAACCGCATCCAAAAGAACTAAATTATCACCTGCAGCATTTGCTACTAAAAGATTCTTACCGTCTGGCATCATCATCAAATGGTGAGGTTCTTTACCAATCTGAAATTCATCAATAACCTCCCTCTTTTGCATATCTATTCGACTTACCGAAGCAGAGCCTGAATTCAAAATAATGGCAGTTTTCGGAACTGCAGAAACATCCACCTTTACTAGATTTTTTTCATTAGCAAAAGTATTCCAACAAAAAAAGAAAAGAAGTGCAGAAAGCTTTAAGAAATAAGGTAATTTGTAAGTCTTCATATAAGGTATTTTAACCCTGATAATTGTTTAAAATTTTTTCCATTCGTTTTAATGACATGGGAGTAGGCG
>DAIQPR010000157.1:0-5360 GCA_036787315.1 Polynucleobacter sp.
TATTCAGATGCTCAATATAACTTTGATTTATTTTTTCTTATTTGGTTTATATCAATTAGGCCGAAAGTACTTACCTAAAATTCAATTATTTCTTAGAAGTTCTCATCGTATTTTTAAGGAATATCCTTTGATGGTTATGATTTGTGCGCTTAGCACTTTCATAGCGATGCATATTCAACAATCGTCCAACAAAGCTAACGATTTATCTATAGCTTTATTAAAAAATAAAGCTATCAATTTAAAACAATTAGATGAGTTGTTAGATGCTACAGATATTGAACAACTACTCTTTAAATTGCTTACGCTATTATGACCTTAAGAGTATTCAAGTACTTTTTTACTTTAATTGATTTTTCACACAAGCATCATAGAGGGGAGAGCCTACAGTTAAGCCCATTCCAACACACCGTTGTACTGCATTAGAGAAACTTTCTGCCATGTCAGCATTGGATTGCTTAGGAGTTGCAGGTGCAGTGTTATGCGTTTGTGGAAATTGATTTGCGCAAGCAGATAAAAAACTGATTGCTACAAATAGGGTACAAGTTCTTATTTTTTTCATCTTATTATCCGAAATAATTAATGTGAATGATTATGTGCAAGCAGTTGACCAAAACCGTAGTTTAAATCAATCCCAGCGAGTATCTCTTGGCATTTATTAGATTCTATGCAGGAAAGGCTTTGCTGCTGCGCAGTTGTTGAATTAAGTTCGTAAATTAGTTTATCTTGTTTAATTGTTTTAAGAACTTTTATCTCGGAAATTTTTAAACGATCTATCGTAGTTGGGTTATCAGATAAGACTACAAAATCAGCTAGCTTACCAACTTCGATAGATCCTTTCATTTTGTCTTCACCATATTGTTTAGCTGCCCATAGAGAAATAGCTTTTAATCCAGTTGTAGGATCTACACGTTGATCTGGCCCAAGAACTTGACCTGATCTTGTTGTACGGTTTACTGTTGCAGAGAGTACTCGCATCATATCTGGGAAAGCTACTGGAGCATCATGATGTGACGAAAACGGAATGTTTGCATCAACTAGCCATTTTGAAGGTGATATGTTGGCTGCTCTTTCAGGGCCGAGAACAGAGTCTCTATGCCAATCTCCCCAATAAAAAGTATGCATTGGGAATATGGAGGGGAAGATGCCTAATTTTTTTAATTCCGGAATTTGATCGGCACGAAGCGTTTGTCCATGGATCATTACGGGAACAATCTTGCTATTGGGGTAGCTCTTTTTAGCCAAGCTAATTCCCTTAATCATTTGATCAATTGCAGCATCACCGTTGGTGTGCGTAAGGATTTGCCAACCGTTTGCATAGGCTTGAGCAAAGTATTTATTAGCATCAGCATCTGGCATTGATGGGTAACCGTTATAGTCCGCCGATTGTCCTTCTGGAACTTTAAAATAAGGCTTTGTAAGCCAAGCAGTTTTACCTTGTGGAGAACCATCAAGAACAAGCTTCACGCCCCCAATTCGTAAATGATTTTGATAGTTTTTACCGTAGTATGGGCTTTGCATTGCCTTCTCAATACCTGGGAACATGATTGGTGGATATGCCACCACATCGATATCTAATTTTTTACTTTTCGCGAGTTCAGTAAGTCCTAGTAGAAAAGGGCTAATCGCTAAACCTTCTTGAGCTGTAGTATGGCCAAATCTTTTATAGAGATCTTGACCGGCCATAGCGATACTAAGCATTTCAGTTGTTCCGACTTTGGGCAGGATTTTAGTATCAACAAGTATCATTGCTGATTCTTCAAATACGCCGTTAGGTTCTTGAGTTCCAGCCTTACGTTGAATCACTCCACCGACAGGGTCTTTAGTTTGATTTGTAATACCAGCTATCTCTAAAGCTTTGCTGTTATAGGCACGGATGTGACCACTTTGATGGAAACACATGATTGGAACATCTTTAGAGACTGCATCAAGTTCTTCTTTGGTGGGATGACGTTTTTCTTTTAACTGGGAGTCATCATATCCAAAGCCAATAATCAGACCATATTTATTCGGAATTGGCGATGAGGCCATCCATTCGCGCAGTACTTTTTGCAATGCTGGGATTGAGTCGACATTCCCGTCGGGTGGAGGGAGTAGGTTCGCTGCTATAGCTTGCACTCCCACATTCACCATATGTCCATGGCCATCAATAAAACCGGGAACTAGAGTTTTACCCTCTAAGAATATTTGTTGTGTTTTTTTTCCTGTTAAAGGCATCATGGAATTTTCAGATCCAACGGCGACAATTCTTCCATTTTTAACAGCGACTGCCTGAGCTGTAGGATTTTTATCATTTAGGGTAACAATTGGTCCGCCATAGTAAATAGTATCAACAGCTTTCTCTGAGCTTGCGAATTGTGTTGCATTGATATTTGTTGCTATTAGGAGTGTTGAACAAGAAAGTGCTATTGATAAGAGTCTATTTTTCATGAGAAATATTTTCTTTTCCTAAATGATTGAATTTTTAAAATCACCTCTTAAACAGTTTATTTTTGATTTGTGACACTTTAAACTCGATATTACTAATAAATACCTAGAAAAAATAATTTTCGATTTAAAATGAAAAAAACATCAAATATATAAGGAGATAGAGATGCAAGCTTGGAAATCAGAAATTCGTGATGGAATGCATATTGATTGGGATATGCCAATTGAGATGGATGATGGTTTGATTCTTCGCGCTGATATTTTCAGACCAACGCACAAAGGTAAGTTTCCTGTCATTCTTTCTTACGGTCCTTATGGAAAAGGTTTAGCTTTTCAAGAGGGTTATAAGACTGCTTGGGAAATCATGGAAAAAGAAAATCCTGATGTGATGCGTGGCTCAAGCAATAAATACCAAAATTGGGAAGTTGTAGATCCAGAAAAATGGGTTCCTGATGAATACGTTTGTATTCGTATTGACTCACGTGGAGCGGGGCGTTCCCCAGGATTTATGGACCACAACAATGCGCGTGAAACAAAAGATATTCATTTATGTATTGAGTGGGCAGCCAAACAAGCATGGTGCAATGGCAAGGTTGGAATGAATGGTATTTCTTATTATGGAAGTAATCAGTGGCGTGCATCTGCAAGTAAACCCAAGCACTTAGCAGCTATTTGTGTATGGGAAGGTTGGAACGATAACTACAGAGAATCTAATCGTCATGGTGGTATTGCATGTACTTTCCGTAAAAACTGGTTAGATATGCAGATTAAGACTGTTCAACATGGTGTTGGTGATCGTGGAAAAAGAAACCCTATCACTGGAGAAACTGTTTGTGGACCTGAAACATTGCCACATGAAGAGCTTCTCAAAAATGTTGAAGACATTTGGCGCAGAGTTATTGACAATGAAATGATCAATGATTGGTACTTAGAGCGCACAGCAAATTTAGATTTAGTTGAAACACCAGTACTAAGTGCTGCTAACTGGGGTGGTCAAGGTTTACACACTCGTGGTAATTTTGAAGGTTTTGTTAGATCCAAGTCAAAAAATAAATGGCTGGAAGTTCATGGCGGATCACATTGGGCACCTTTTTACACTGACTACGGTATTGGCATTCAGAAGAAGTTCTTTGATTACTTCTTAAAAGGTAAGAAGAATGGCTGGAATAAGACACCTCCAGTTTCAATGCTAGTAAGAAACCCTGGTGAAAAATTTGAACCACGTGCAGAAAAAGAGTGGCCATTAAAGAGAACGCAATGGACTAATTTATATTTAGATCCTACTGAAATGAGCTTTAGTCAAAAGCCAATTAAGCAAAAGACTGAAGTTACCTATGACATGATGGGTAATGGCGTTACTTTTGCATTCCCACCGCAAGAACAAGAAGTTGAAATCACGGGACCAATGGCTCTTAAATTGTTCGTTTCCTCTTCAACAGTTGATGCAGATATTTTCGCTATTTTTAGAGTATTTGATCCACAAGGTAAAGAGGTCTTATTCCATGGTGCATTAGATCCCAAGACACCTGTTGCGCAGGGCTGGCTCAGAGCATCTCATAGAAAACTAGATAAAAAGAAAAGTTTGCCTTACAGACCATGGCATTCACATGATGAGAAGCAGCCATTAACTCCAGGAGAAATCTATGAGTTAGATGTTGAAATTTGGCCTACTTGTATTGTGGTTCCTGTTGGATACAGTATTGCTTTATCGATCCGTGGTAAAGATTATGAACACGATGATGCTGCGGCAGTTTTATCTAACATGAAAAACCCGATGAAAGGTTGTGGCCCATTTGTGCATGATGATGAGGAAGATCGTCCACCGGCAATATTTGGTGGAAAAGTAACTTTACATCTTGGACCTAAACATGCTGCGCGCTTATTAGTTCCGGTAATCCCAAAGAAAAAATCTAAAAAATAATGAGGAGATTAGCGTGAATGTAACTTTAAAAAAATACCTGAGTTTATCTCTAGGTATATTTGCAATGGGCATAGCTGTTCAGGCGCATGCTCAATCAAGCAATTATCCTAATAGGCCTATCAAAATTATCATACCTTTTCCACCAGGAAATACCACTGATATTATGACGAGGTTAATTGCTCCAAAGTTACAGGAACGCTTGGGTCAACCGATTGTTGTAGAGAATAAGGCGGGGGCATCTGGAGTGATTGGTATGGATTTTGTAGCGAAATCTAAGCCAGATGGCTATACCATCGTTGCCTCCCAAGGTGGCAATATGGTTGTATTGCCACATACCAGTAAAAACATTAACTATCACCCCATTACAGACTTTACTTCGATTGCTTTATCTACTTATAACTACCAAGTTATAACAGCGAACAATCAAGCGCCTTTTAAAACTTTTGCGCAAATGATTGAATGGGCGAAAGCCAATCCCGGTAAATTAACGGTTGCTTCCAACGGAGAGGGTGGTTTTCCTCATTTAGTGTTTGAACATTTAGCTAAGACAGCAGGTATAACTTTTACCCATGTACCTTACAAAGGAACTGCTGCCATCATTACAGATCAAATTGGTGGACAGGTTATGGCTTCAGTTGATGGAGTCAGTGGACCAGCTCCTCATGTTCGCTCAGGTGCGATTCGTTTATTAGCAATTTCTAATAAGACTAGAGTTTCTGAATGGCCTGGAGTTCAAACTGTGTCTGAAACAATTCCTGGATGGACTTCTAATGGTTGGTTTGCTTATTCAGGTCCTGCTGGTATGCCGAAGGATATTACTCTTAAATTGAATCAAGAAATTAATAGGGCGATGAACTCTCCTGAAGTTGTGGAACAACTCAAACAGTATGGTTTAGAAGTTGTTTCAGAGTCTCCAGAGTATTTTGAGCGAGTTTTAAAAGAAGATTACACAAAATATGGTAAGTTAGTAAAAGATATAGGTTACGTGCCACACTAATCGGTATTTTTTTAAAGT
>DAIQPR010000158.1:0-5351 GCA_036787315.1 Polynucleobacter sp.
GTCATGATCTAACTCTTCAAATTTATCAGGATTTCTTGTTGCAGATCTTCTTTTTTCTGCTTCTGTAGCTGATAAATCAAATAGAAAAGTGATCTCAGGTTGTAATAAAAAGGACTGAATATGATTAGAACGCCCTTGTACCCAGCTTTCTAATTGTTCAAGTTTAGAAATCGGCAGACCTCTTCCGCCACATTGATAAGCAAAGGTTGAATCTGTGAAACGATCCGAAATAACAATATCACCATTATTGAGAGCTGGTTCAATGATTTTTGCAAGATGCTCCTGACGACTTGCAAACATCAATAATGCCTCAGTATGGATGTCCATAGATTCATGGAGAAGAATTTCGCGGAGTTTTTCCCCTAGGGGGGTACCGCCAGGTTCTCTCGTTAAAACAATATTTTTATTAGGAAAACGTTGGGCTATTTTGTCTGCGAAAAATTGTATATGGGTGCTTTTTCCTGCACCATCAATACCTTCAAATGATATGAATAGACCCGCAGAATTTGGATTATTTGTGTTCATAAAAGTTTATTTTAGATATTTTACAGCAATAAAATTGAAGCTAAAACTAAAAAAACATTAGATAATAGAAGTCAATGAATAATACTATGACATCTTTAAAAACATTACTTCCAAATTGGGCTTTGATACAAATTGAAGGTCCTGACTCAGGGGCCTTTTTGCAGAATTTACTCACAAATGATGTCCTGAAAATGGATGTAAATAGCTCAAAGTTAGCTGGCTTTTGCACACCTAAAGGAAGACTCTTAGCAAGTTTTTGGATTACACGCTCCGAAAGTAATTTTTATAATTTATGGATAAGCAAAGACATTGCAAATGAGTTTATTCAAAAATTAAAGTTATTTCGTTTAAGATCAAAAGTTGAAATCAATCTAGTCTCAGACAGCTTGTATATAGTAGGTGAAGTAAACGATAAGCCCTTTATAGCTTTAGAAGATCTTTCGTGTGAGCTGAATCCAGTTTCATACCAAAACACTTTGTACTTTAGAAGATTGTCTCTCATTAAAGAAAACGATGTTGGGTTAGACAACTCTCTATGGAATTTATTGGAAGTTTTGAGTGGCGTTCCAAGAATAACTGCTGCTACTAAAGATCTGTTTGTTCCACAGATGATTAATTTTGAAAGTGTTGGTGGTGTCGATTTTAAAAAAGGATGCTATCCAGGTCAGGAAGTTGTTGCAAGAAGTCAGTATTTAGGAACGATAAAACGACGCCTAAAACTTGGGGTCTTTGAGTCAAATCACAACGATTTAATGATTTCACCTGGTGTGGAAGTTTTTATGGAAGGTGAAGAAGATCAGCTCTGCGGCGTAGTGGTTTTATCTAGTTATGATTCCATACAAAAAAAGTATTATCTTCAATTAGAGTTGAATAATAAAGCGCTTAATTCTGAAGTTCATTTTTCAAAGTTAGACAGCCAATTATCTGGAAGTATTATTATTCAAGAACCACCCTATTCATTGATGATTGTTTAATTTATGTGTTTAATTCTCTTTGCTTGGAATTCTCATCCTGATTATTCATTAGTCGTTGCGGCTAATAGAGATGAGTTTTATGAGAGGCCAACGACACCTTTGGGATGGTGGTCTGACTCTTCAACTGTATTGGGTTCTCGAGATAACGCTGATGTCATTGGTTTAAAGGGAACAGCTCTGGGTTTATCTGTAGAGGGAAGATTTGCTGCCTTAACAAATATTAGAGCTCCAAGTGAAAAAAATCCAGATTTAAGAACACGTGGAGAATTAACTGCGAAGTTTCTTTCTCAAAAAACGAGCATTGATGAATTCATTGCTTCTAATCAGAAGTCTTTCATGCAATATAACGGCTTTAATCTCCTAACTGCGGATCTTAGCAAACCAGAAAATCATCAGTTATGTTGGATTAGTAATCGTATTCTTATTGGTGGGAAGATAAGGCAGCGTAAAACTGTAAACCCTGTCAGCATTGAACCTGGAATTTATGGTTTATCAAATGCAATGTTAGATACTCCTTGGCCTAAAGTGAGAAATGGAGTAGCGCAATTTGCCCAGGCTATTGCAATGGATCAGGGAAGTTTTAATCATCCTGAACACTATTTGAAGTTTTTAAAAGATGCGAATTCTTATCCTGACTCAGAATTACCATCTACTGGAGTAAGTCCTGATTGGGAGAGAGCGTTGTCCCCTATTTTCATTAAAACTCCTCACTACGGTACGCGCTCAAGCACATTACTAAGAGTACGTAAAGATGGAAATTTTCAAATGCTAGAGAGAAGGTTCGATCCATCAGGGGAGTATGAGACAAACTCTTTCGAAGGCCAATTTATTGGATCTGAGAAAATAGATCAAGGGAATTAATAGTTTTAGTTTTTGCGGTTTCTCATTGGTAAGTTTTTGAAATACTTAAATGTACCTGTAGACTGGCAGCAAATTTTGTCATTAGCATCATAAATCCATGCCTCGCAAAATGCCATTGTCGTAGATTGATGAATTGTTTTTCCAATCACACGAATATTGCCAGTAGCGGCTTGCATGAAACTATTTTTTAATTCGATTGTTACAACGCTTCGATCATCAGGATCAGCTGAGCGAGCAGCGATTGCCATTGCTGCGTCTACTAATGCTAGTAAAACACCCCCATGAGCAACTGACCAAGAATTAGTATGTTTTTCTTCAATATTTAACTGAATTTCACTGGTGCCACCTTCCATCTTATGTAATTCGACACCTAAAAGATTCAAAAAAGGTACATCAAGTTTTAATGGTGGATTCATATTGTAGGTAATTTATAGTCTTTAAAAAGTTCTCTTAATTTTAACTTCTGCATTTTTCCAGTAGCAGTCAATGGGATCTTATCAACGAAAACTACATCGTCAGGCATCCACCATTTGGCGATTTTACCCTCAAGAGATTTTAGAATATCCACTTTTAATTCCGCATCTGAAACTTGAATATTTTGTAACTTTTCTATGACTAAAAGAGGTCTTTCATCCCACTTAGGATGCGCCACAGCTATGCATGAAGCCATTGCAACGCTAGGGTGACCCGCTACGATATTTTCAATATCGATAGATGAAATCCACTCACCTCCAGATTTAATTACATCTTTGCTCCTATCGGTAATTTGCATTTGACCATCTTCATCGATATTAGCAACATCACCAGTAGGGAACCAACCATCATCTAAAGCTGAGTCTTCAGATTTAAAGTATTTTTGTATAACCCATGGACCTTTAACATAAAGATTACCACTGGCTATTCCATTATGAGGTAATTCCTCTGAGTTACCATCGACAATCTTCATGTCGACGCCAAATACCACCCTACCTTGCTTTTGAATTATTTTGTCTTGTTCTTCTTTTGACTTGGAAAGATCGCTTGATTTCAATCTTGCTACTGTACCTATGGGAGAAAGTTCTGTCATTCCCCAAGCATGAATTACCTCTACACCATAATCTTGAAATGATTTCATCATTGCAGGTGGACAAGCTGATCCTCCAATTAAGACTCTTTTAAATGAAGAGAATTGAAGTTGATTTGATTTCATGAACTGTAATACACCAGCCCACACAGTTGGAACGCCTGCTGATAAGGTTACTTTTTCTGATTCGATTAATTCAAAAAGAGATTGACCATCCAACTTTGCGCCAGGGAGAACTAATTTTGCCCCTACCAAAAGGGAAGAATACGGAAAACCCCACGCATTCACATGAAACATGGGAACTACTGGCATGATCGTATCTAAAGCGGATAAACACAATGAATCAGGCAAAGCAGTAGCATAAGAGTGTAAAAGTGTTGATCGATGGCTGTATAAGGCTCCTTTAGGGTTTCCAGTCGTTCCAGATGTATAGCAAAGACTTGAAGCAGTCCGCTCATCCAGTAAAGGCCATTCAAAATTTCCTGAATATTGAGAAATTAGTTTTTCATAATTAGTAAAAGCATTGTTTTCAGGTTGTAATGACTCGTCAATCAAACAAACCCAGTGCTCAACCAGCGGACAAAGTGGAATTAATTTTTCTACTAAATCACTAAAACCAAGATCAAAAAATACTAATTTATCTTCTGCGTGCTGAATAATATAAGCTATCTGCTCAGGAAATAATCTAGGATTGATAGTATGACAAACCAGACCGCTTCCAGAAACACCATAATAAATTTCTAGGTGTCTAAAACCATTCCAGGCTAATGTACCAATTCTAGTTCCTGTCTCAAATTTAAAGGTCTCTAAAGCTTGAGCTAATTTTTTGGCACGAATTTCTAAATCAGTAGTTTTATACCGATGTATATCACCTTCAATTCTTTTTGAGATAATTTCAGTCTTTGAATGATGCTTGGATGAAGAAGTCAGAATATTTGAAATCAAAAGAGGACTATCCATCATTTGACCTAAAATAGCGCTAGTTTGTAATTTTGAGTTCATAAAGTGTCTCCAGAAAATTCTAAGTTACTCTAATTTATATCTTTAAATTTATAATACTAGTTTCCCCCTAAATAATAACTTCTTATATCAGTGAATATGAAAAAAAGAGATGAAGACTACAAAGCAGCTTTAAGCCCAATTGAATATGAAGTCACTAGAAAGGCTGCTACAGAAAGACCCTTTACTGGAAAATATTGGGACACCTGGACTAAAGGTTCATATCACTGCATTTGTTGTGGCACAGAGCTATTTCAATCAGAAAGTAAGTTTGACGCTGGGTGTGGATGGCCAAGCTTTTTTGTACCCTCAGAAGGAGCCCCAATTGAGGAATTGAAAGATTTTTCTCATGGCATGGTTCGTACAGAAGTTAGATGTAAGGAATGTGATGCACATCTTGGTCACGTTTTTGAGGATGGCCCTGAGCCAACCGGATTGAGATATTGTATTAATTCTGCTTCTCTTAATTTAAAGCCCAAAGAATAGATCCGAATGAAACTTTTAAATGAATTTTTGCCAATATTGGCATTCTTTATAGCTTTCAAAACGTTTGATATTTATGTAGCTACTGGGGTCGCAATAGGTATAACTCTCCTTCAAATGATATGGCTAAAGACAAATCAAAAGCCAATATCTAAGATGCAGTATTTCAATTTTTTTGTGATTTTAGTTTTTGGTGGTTTAACAATCTTTCTTCACGATAAAACATTTATTATGATTAAGCCGACCATCTTGTATTGGAGCTTATCATTAGGACTTGCCGTTAGTTTTTTTGTGTTTAAAAAAAATCTAATTGAACTTGTTCTTGGAAAAGAGATTCCATTGATAGAAGGTAGTGAGGGTAAAGTTTGGCCTAAGGTAAACTTTGCTTGGATAATTTATTTTGCAGCCTTAGGTGCTTTAAACTTATTCGTTGCTAAAACTTATTC
>DAIQPR010000013.1:0-13513 GCA_036787315.1 Polynucleobacter sp.
GCCCTATATCTATTAAAAAAGACAGTCGATCAAGCCAATAGCTCTAACAAGCAAGAGAATACCAATGTTGAATCAGGAAAAGATCCTGTAAATCAAGATGCTACTTCTCTGACTAAAAAAGAAGGTGACACCACAGAGAAAAACGTCAATCAAACGATTCAAACTGAATTAAATGCGACAGAGGGATTGCAAAAGTAGTTTTCAAAAGTATTACTTCCCTCGTTTATTGAACACACTTTTACAAGATCACAAGTTTTTGATTTTTGTCAAAAATTTCCTTCAATTTTCTATTATTATCATTTATTTTAAATTTTATTCAATAATATCAAACACATAAGTGTTTAAATTTTTTTAGCACTCTTATCAAATGAGTGCTAGAATAATATTATGAGTGATATAACTTTACCTTCTAAAAAATCTACTATGAGTGGCCTTCTGCCAGTTATGCCCGTTCTACCGCAAGGTGGGGTGGGTAATTTGGACGCTTATATTTCAGCTGTTAACCAGATGCCCATGTTAACTGCTGAAGAAGAAATTAAGTTGGCTCGGGATTTATCTGAAAAAAATGATTTGGAAGCTGCTCGTAAATTAGTTCTTAGTCATCTCAGAGTTGTCGTATCAGTCTCAAGACAATATCTTGGGTACGGACTACCTCATGCAGACCTCATTCAAGAAGGCAATATAGGTCTAATGAAAGCTGTTAAAAAGTTCGATCTAAGTCAAAAAACTCGATTAGTTTCATATGCTATTTACTGGATAAAAGCAGAAATTCATGAATTTATCCTTAAAAATTGGCGGCTCGTTAGAATTGCAACAACGAAGCCACAGAGAAAACTCTTCTTTAACTTAAGAAGCAATAAACCTCATTTAAACTCAATGTCCGAGGATGAGATTAATTCTTTAGCCAAAGCTTTAGACGTAAAGGCTGATGATGTTAGGCATATGGAAATTCGTTTAGGTGGTCATGATATTCAATTAGAACCCGATAGCGATGATGATACGCCAAGAGAAATTGGTTCTTGGATGTCAGACTCTAGTCTTGAGCCTACTGAAGTGATGATGCGCAAAGAAGACTTGGCTTTAGAGACTACAGGCCTTAACTCAGCACTTCATATTCTTGATGAAAGAAGCAGAAGAATTATTACAGCAAGGTGGCTTTTTGCAGATACTGAGAAAAATTCATTAACTTTGCATGATCTGGCCGCGGAATTAAACATTTCCGCAGAGCGTGTTAGACAAATTGAAGTTACAGCTCTTAAGAAGATGCGAGACTACCTCAACCAACAACACTCTAATTAGAATCGATTAGCTGTTTTAGATCTTCGGCCAAAGCTTTTTCACCTTGATTATGCTTTACAAAAAGGCGTAATTGTCCCTTTTGGTCTATGACGTAACTTCCAGCTGTATGGTCTATGGTGTAATACTTTGGATCTTTACCAGGAACCTTCTGATAAAAAACTTTATAGCCCTTAACAACTTGTTCTAAAGATTCATCATTTTTTGCCCTTAACCCAATAAAACTTGGATCAAAACTTGGAACATATTTTTCAAGCAACTCAATAGTATCTCTTTCAGGGTCTAGAGTGATGAAAGCTACTTGTACCTTACTAGCATCTTTACCTAAAAGGTCCATTACCTTTTTCATTTCAAACATCGTTGTAGGGCAAACATCAGGACACTGTGTATAGCCAAAAAACACTACCAGCACTTTACCTTTGAAATCTTCTAAATGACGAAGTTTACCGGTTTGATCCTCCAATTCAAATGCTGGAGAAAAAGAGCTTGAACCAGAGATATCAACATTATTAAATTTAATTTTTGAGGAGCATGCTGCTAGTAGAGTCGTCAAAAAAAATACAAAGACATATTTTTTAAAATATTTATACATAATGGTCTACTAAAAGAGCCGCGAATAAGAAGGACAAATACCATATTGAATATTTAAAAGTCTTTTTAGCTAGAGCATCAGAGTATTTGAAATACAACTTAACCGCATAACCAAGAAAAATAAATCCTAAAATAAGTGCGCTTACCAAATAGAATAATCCGCTCATTCCGTGTACATAGGGCAGTATGGAAGCAGCTAACATAATCAATGTGTATAAGATTATATGGAGTAAAGTATATTTTTCTCCATGCGTATTGGGCAACATTGGTAACTCAGATTTTTCATAGTCTTCTCTTCTATATAGTGCCAATGCCCAGAAGTGAGGAGGAGTCCAAACAAAAATAATAAGTACGAGTAGCCAAGCCTCTGGTGGCACATCATTTGCGACTGCTGCCCAACCAAGCGCAGGAGGCATCGCTCCCGATAAGCCACCAATCACAATGTTTTGGGAGGTGGCCGGCTTTAAAAACCAAGTATAAATAATTGCGTACCCAACAAAAGTTAGAATGGTCAGCCACATAGTGAGTGGATTTGCAAAATACCACAACATAATCGAACCAATAATGCCAAGGACAGCTGAAAAAATCAAAATATCAGAAACACTAACTGCGCCTGTGGCTGATGGCCTCCAAGCCGTTCGTTTCATTTTTGCATCAACTTTTTGCTCTATTAAACAATTGACCGTAAAAGCTGCGCTAGCCAGTAACCATATACCAAATGAACCTCCAATTAATATTGATAAGGGAACCATCTTAGGAGTGGCTAGGAACATGCCAATCATTGCACAAAAAACAGCTAATTGAGTAACTCTTGGCTTTGTTAAAGCGTATAAGTTTCTCCACTTTGTTTGTGATTGCGTTAATTGATTCATTTGATTAGTGGTCTTTTAAATGAGAGTAGTAGTAGCTTGCTTATGCCTATTAACAAAGCTGATGCCCCACCGGTATGGCATAAAGCGGCAATGAGTGGCCAATTAAAAATAACATTAGACATTCCACTAAGTAGCTGAGCAAACAAAACAATTAATACAAACTTGATCCAATACTTAGATTGTAATTGCCAAGCCTCATTGGCTTGAGTAGAGATTTTTTTTAAATACAAAATAAAAGTTATTACTGTAGCGAAAGTAATTATTGCACCAACTCTGTGGGTCCAGTGAATAGCTATCAATGCTTCAATATTTAAGTATTCTCCAGTGGATGTTTTACCTAACTCTCTCCACCAAGTAAAGCCGTTAAAAAAATCCATACTAGGCAACCACTCACTATTACAAGAGGGAAATCCATTACAAGCTAATACAGCATAATTTGTACTAACCCATGCCCCAAGGAATACTTGACTAAATACTATTACAAGCACCCCTAATGGAATGATTGGTAAATAATTTCTTGGTTTTAGGGATTGATAATTACCTTGCGTCAAATTAGACAAAACGGTAAGACAGACCAATAGTAGAAGAGCAAACATTAAATGCAAAGTGACAATAATTGGTTGCAGTTTCATTGTTACAGTAAAAGCTCCAAATGCTCCTTGAAGACATATCAATAAAAACAATCCTAAAGAAACATAAAATATTTTTATGCCATATTCCTTTCTTCTTTTCCATGTTAAAAAATTCAATATAAGGACTAAGAATCCTAAGCCGCTAGCAAAATATCGATGCAGCATTTCAATCCAAGCTTTACTAACCGTAACAGGACCAAAGGGCATTAATTTCTCTGCCTCTTTTATATTCCCCATTGCTAAAAGCGGATTGGAGTGCCCATAACAACCTGGCCAATCTGGACAACCAAGACCTGAATCAGTAAGTCTTGTAAATGCACCAAATAAAATTAAGTCAAAAGTTAAAAATATAAGAACCCATACAAACTTATTCAAGTTATCTAATTTGCCTTTATAAGCAGAGTAAATAAGAGGGATAGAGCCAACAAATAATGC
The DNA here is from genome assembly GCA_036787315.1 of Polynucleobacter sp. Taxonomy (GTDB): domain Bacteria; phylum Pseudomonadota; class Gammaproteobacteria; order Burkholderiales; family Burkholderiaceae; genus Polynucleobacter. The sequence continues at coordinate 3,827 of DAIQPR010000013.1, forward strand.
TATTAAAGCAAGATCAATAATTAGTTGCCAAGACATGATATTGCCTTCTTTAATTTATTTGCCATACTTACCGGTTGGGTTCCATTTAAGTAACTTTTCAATATCTTTTCTCATCTTTGAGAACTCAGGCAATGTAGGTGTTACTGAAAAACGCATCATTCTTGCACCTCTAGGGTCCAATAATTGGATGGAATCCATTTGATCATCCTCCTTCAGCCATTTCTCTAAATCTTTTTTATCAGAATCATTCGAAGGCATAGCTAAAATCTTGAACCCTGCCAACTTTTCGTTATAGGCTTCTTGAACATCAGGAGGTATTGAAGAGTTATCAGTATTAATCCAAACAATCTGAACTCTTTCCATTTCTTTGCCAAGAGATGCCCTTACTTGTCTGAGTAAAAATAGAAGTTTGACGCAATGCTCTTCATCTTTTGAGCAACCTAAACCAGGTCTAGCAAGCAATAAAGTCCATTTGCCATATACATGAGGCATCAAAGCATTTTCCGGCGCTGGCTGGACTGGGTAAACTAATTGGCCATAATTTGTCTTACCACCTTCAGGCTTAATAAAATAAAAAGTAACATAGGATGCAATTACTGGCGCAGCAAAAATAATAATAATTAACCACATTTGCCATAATCCTGATTTTGGCTTTACGGAATTATTGGCCTTGCTTGCGGGTATAAGAGGTTCTTGATTTAACATGTCACGTGAAGTAATAAATATCTATTATCGCAATGATTGGAATCTTTTGCGGAAAGCGTTATAGAGCCAATATAAAAATGTCATTAGCGCTAAACTAAACCATTGAAAAGCATAACCATAATGTGTATTTACACCTGTATTCAAAATGGGTAATGTCTGATCTAAACCATTAGAGTCATGGGTGTTTTGTTCTCTCAATACAAAAGGAAACAATCTATTGGCGAAGAATTCATCATCTTTCAAAAAATGATTTTCTTGGATTTTTAATCCATCACTGGCTCTATTTTCAACTTCGGCTGAAAGTTGAAATGTTTTACCACTGTCAGGAAAAACCACACCAATAATACTTACTCTTCCACGCTCGATTTTAAGTTCGGGCACTCGATTGATCTGTTGGAAGTCTCTTGGAGCCCAACCACGGTTAACCCATAAGATATTTTTATGTTCATTATCTATTTGAAATGGCATCAGAAGATTAAAACCAGTTGCAATTCCAGTTTTTGGGTCTTTTCCTCTAGGGTGGGGTCGATTTTCTAGCCAGATTGCTTTTTCAGGTATCCAAAAGCCTGTTACCTCCATTTGGCGATACATTGACTCATCTAGTGTCCAATACTTATTATTGGCATTCAAGGTGGGCAACAATGCTTTATCTGCTATATCTTGCGCTTGATGAATTTTTACATCTGCTCTTCTTAATTGCCATGAGCCTAAATTTATACCCAATACAACTAAAACCAACATTGCAACAAATGCAATTGGTCGTTTTTTGATATCCTGAATAATTACCGATAAAATCATGTCTTTACTGACTGGCCTAATATGAAAATTTTAATTCCAATCGTCTTTATATGTATCTTGATGAGCCTAGGTTCTGCGTTGTTTTTTATGATGCGTGACAAAGGATCGAACTCCAATATGGTTAAATCCCTTTTTATCCGTATTGGCCTCTCAATACTCTTATTTATTTTAGTTTGGGTTGCCCACGCATTAGGGTGGATTCAAAGCACAGGCATAAGAGTTGGGCAATAACACACCATAAAAAAACCGCTGTTAAACAGCGGTTTTTAAATTCATTACATCCAATAAACTAACAAATATAGTCCAAGCCAGACTACGTCAACAAAGTGCCAATACCAAGCTGCACCTTCGAAGCCAAAATGATTATCTGCAGTAAAGTGGCCTTTGATTAATCTGCGCAAAATAACAGCTAACATAATCGCACCGAGGGTAACATGAAATCCATGGAAACCAGTTAACATAAAGAATGTTGATCCATATATTCCTGATGTTAGCTTTAAATTTAGTTCTGAGTAAGCGTGAACATATTCAAAAACTTGTAGGCAAACAAATATAAAGCCCAAGCCAACTGTAAGTGCTAAACCAGTAATGGCCTGCTTACGATGATTTTCACGTAATGCATGGTGAGCCCATGTCACGGTCATTCCGGAAGTTAGCAAAATTGCAGTATTAATCGTTGGGATAGGCCATGGACCCATTGTCTGGAATTTTTCTACTAAACCGCCAGGGCCAGCATTAGGCCAATTAGCCATGAAGTTTGGCCAAATCAATTGATTATTGATGTCGCCCAACCATGGCATCGCTATGTTCCTAGCGTAGAACAATGCTGAGAAGAAAGCTCCGAAAAACATGATTTCAGAGAAAATGAACCAACTCATAGACCATCTGTAAGATACGTCAACGTTCACGCTATTTAAGCCACTTTCAGACTCACGAATAGCATCACCAAACCATTGATAAAGTACAAATAAAACCCAAACTACTCCAGCGAATGTCAAATAAGCAGCCCAGTCATGTCCATTAACCCATTGAGACATTCCGAGACCAAAGGCTAACAAACCTATACTGGCACGAACTGGATGCCTTGAAGGTTCTGGAACGTAGTAATAAGGCGCTTGACTTGTTGTTGAGGACATAATGCTCTCCTAATAAATAAACTTAAAAATTAATTTGCTAATACTGCTTTAACTATTAAAAGTAGGACTGACATAAAAACAATCACTCCAACCACACCTGCAATTATTACATGAACAAATGTCAATGAGGCCATATCTTCCTCTTGACCACTAGCTTTTCTAACTCCTAAAAATCCCCATAAAACAGCTTTGATGGATTTAAAAAATCGTATAACTTCATTTGCCATTTTCTTCCTTAAATTTTTGAGGGCTTGACTTCACCGCGAACAACCGGGGTGGCCCCTTGAATCTCAAAAAAAGTGTATGACAATGTAATTGTTTTTACATCTTTTGGTAAATCTTTATCAACAACAAACACTACTGGCATCTGTCTAGATTCTTTAGGTTGTAGAGTTTGTTGAGAAAAACAAAAGCATTCAATTTTAGTAAAGTGACTTGTAGCGACTTTTGGAGCAAAACTCGGTATTGCCTGAGCAACAATTGTTTTATCTAGAGCGTTTACTACTTCATAAGTAATTTGATTTAGTTCGCCAGGATGAATCTCGAGATAATTTTTAACAGGCCTAAATCTCAATGGCCCCTTTGTGTTTGAATCAAACTCTACAGTCACAGTTCTTGCATAGTCAATTTGACTATTTTCAGTTGTTACTTTTTTTGCACCAAACGCACGAATACCATACTCATTTTTATTCGTGACCACATTAATACCAGTAACTTCACAAATAGCTTTATATGCTGGAACTAAGGCATACCCAAATCCAAACATAAATAAGGCTACTGTAAGTAGCCTTATGAGCATTTGTCGATTTAACGTTGAAATAGAAAACACTTTTTTGAATTAACCAAAAATCATTTTTTTGATGATAAATGCTGCAAAAAATGTAATGGCAATACTCAGTAAAGTTAATGCCATTCTTTTATTAGAAACAGAAGTTTTTTCCATTAATTAATTAACAGTTGGAGGTGTTTCAAAAGTATGGAACGGGGCAGGAGAAGGAATTGTCCACTCTAATCCTTCAGCACCTTCCCAAGCTTGTGCTTCAGCCTTCTTGCCACCACGGTAAGTTGGAAGTACAACAGCCAGTAAGAAATACAACTGAGACAGACCAAAACCTAATGCGCCGATTGAAGCCACAGCATTGAAGTCAGCAAACTGAACAGGGTAGTCTGCATAACGTCTTGGCATACCAGCTAAACCTAAAAAGTGCATTGGGAAGAATGTGAGGTTAAAGAAAACCATTGAAGCCCAGAAGTGAATCTTACCGCGTGTTTCATTAACCATATAACCAGTCCACTTTGGTGCCCAGTAATAAAATCCAGAGAACATTGCAAATAAAGATCCAGCTACTAATACGTAGTGAAAGTGCGCTACAACATAATAAGTATCTTGAATACCAATATCAATCGGAGCCATCGCGCAAATCAATCCAGTAAAACCACCGATTGTGAACACGAATATAAAGCCGATCGCCCATAACATTGGAGTTTCAAATGTTAAAGAACCTTTCCACATTGTTGCGATCCAATTAAATACTTTTACACCTGTTGGAACCGCAATTAACATCGTTGCGTACATAAAGAATAACTGTCCAGTTACAGGCATTCCAGTTGCAAACATATGGTGAGCCCAAACGATGAAAGACAAGATAGCAATGGATGAAGTTGCATAAACCATAGAGCTATAGCCAAACAATTTTTTACGCGCAAATGTTGGAATAACCTCACTTACAATACCGAAAGCAGGAAGGATCATAATGTAAACCTCTGGGTGTCCGAAGAACCAAAAGATATGTTGATACATTACAGGATCACCACCACCAGCAGCTGCAAAAAAGCTTGTTCCAAAGTGACGGTCTGTGAGAACCATAGTAATTGCACCTGCTAAAACAGGCATAACAGCAATTAATAAATATGCAGTAATTAACCATGTCCAACAGAACATTGGCATCTTCATCAAAGACAATCCAGGAGCGCGCATGTTCAAAATTGTCACAATGATATTAATGGACCCCATGATGGATGAAGCACCCATCAAGTGAATTGCAAAAATAGTCATGTCCATACCAGGTCCCATTTGGACTGACAGAGGAGCATACAAAGTCCAACCAGCTGCAGTAGCGCCACCTGGTGCTAAGAATGAGCCAAACAATAACAACCCTGCAACAGGCATAATCCAAAAGCTAAAGTTATTCATCCTTGCAAAAGCCATATCCGAGGCGCCAATTTGCAAAGGAATCATCAAGTTAGCAAAACCTACAAAGGCCGGCATAATCGCACCGAAAACCATAATAAGGCCGTGCATTGTAGTTAACTGGTTAAAAAACTCAGGTCTTAAAAATTGCAAACCGGGTTGAAATAACTCTAAACGAATCAACAATGCCATTGTTCCGCCTGCGAATAAATTCACAAGAGCGAAAATCAAATACATTGTTCCAATGTCTTTGTGGTTAGTTGCAAACAACCAACGACGCCAGCCATGGGGCATTGCGTGAGCGTGATCGTCGTGTCCGTGTGCTATGTCGTGCGCTGTTGTAACGGTAGTCATTTTTACTCCAATATTTTTTAATTAATTCGAATTTACTTAACGGCAGCTCTTGCAGCGACAAAGTCGCTTGGTTGAATCACTTCACCCGTGTGGTTACTCCAAGAATTACGAGTAAATGTCATCACAGCAGCAAGTTCAGTATCTGATAAACGCGCCCAACTTGGCATTACGTTTCTACCCTTGAGCAATACTTGATACTGACCTTCTTTCGGTCCGTTAACAACCTTATCTCCATCTAATGCTGGGAATGCGCCACCGCCCTTACCATTTGGCTGGTGACATACAGCACAGTTAGCGGCGTAAACTTTTGAGCCACGATCTTTTAACTCTTCCAATGTATATGTCTTAGAAGGATCATCAGCTAAAGCAGCCATCTCTTTCTTTTTAGCCTGTACCCAAGTTGAGTAATCAGCATCGGAAACAACTTTTACAACGATTGGCATAAATGCATGTTCTTTACCGCACAACTCTGAACATTGGCCACGATATGTACCAATTTTTTCTGCTTTAAACCAAGTATCTCTTACAAATCCTGGAATAGCATCTTGTTTAACTCCAAACCCTTGAACTGTCCATGCATGTATTACGTCATCTGCAGTAGTAATAACGCGGATTTTCTTATTAACTGGAACAACAACTTCGTTGTCAACTTCCATTAAATAAGTATTAGATTTTTCTTCAAGATTGTTGATCTGTTCGCGGGGTGTAGACAAAGTTGAAAGAAAATTAATTCCTTCGCCTTCACCTTTGATGTACTCATATCCCCATTTCCACTGATATCCAATAGCTTTAATAGTGATATCAGCATTTGTTGTGTCTTTCATTGCAACAACTGTTTTTGTTGCCGGTAATGCCATTCCAATAACAATGATCAAAGGAATTATTGTCCAAATAATTTCAACTGTTGTACTCTCATGGAAACTTGCTGGCTTATGACCCAAAGATTTTCTGTGCTTCAAAATTGAATACAGCATTACGCCAAATACAGCAACGAAGATAACCGCGCAAATAATCATCATAAACCAATGTAACCAATGGATGTCTTCCATAATCTTAGTTACTGGAGCAGCAAAATTTAATTGCCTAACAGCTGGTCCACCTGGCATATCGTCATATGCATATGACATGGGGTTTAACAATAAACCTAAAAGTCCTGAAGTACAAAGTGTTAAAGTGCGCTGTAATTTCATTTTCTTCCCAAAATTGAAGATTTTTTTAATTTGAATTCTTATTATATTATTGTTTTGCTACATTCTCAGTGTTCAGTTTGAAACTTCTTCTAAAAATATTAGTAATAGCTAATTTTTGTTGGTTTTAAATGCTCCCTTCGGGTACATTTTTATGGTTTGAGCATTACTTTTTTTAATTCTCCAAGCGTGTCCATATACAACCTCTAAAGTTAATTGAAATTTTGCTTGTGAACTCAATATATTCGATACTTTATCTTTAAAATCTTTACTGATTGACTGGCTAGATGTGATTAATTCAAGGCCTTTAAGGTCATTTATCAATATTTGAGTATTCTCATATTCTAAGTTGATGTATTCCATGTTCATCACGGGATCTGCAAAGCCAGATTGAGTTAATAAGTCCCCTATGTCATGCATATCCGGTCCAATATAACCATCTTGTGTTTGTAAAGACTTTATTTCTCTGGCTGTATCTGGGCCTAAATAATTAAACATAACTAGGCTGTTATTTTTCAAACACTTTTCTAACTGAAGAAAAAGTTCGTGAAAAGTATTTTTTTCTCTTTTAATCGGTCCAATCCACACTAGGTCAAATTCGTATGAATCGGTTTGATCCATTATTTGATATTGATGGATAGCTTTATTACTTCGAAGAAAAAAATCCTGAATTGAAACGTAAATACTACTTTTAAATGAATCACTCCAGAACTGAGCTTTGGGATAGTTTTTTTGAAAATAATCAAAAGTACTCTCTTGGAAATCTCCCACAAATAATATTTTTTCGGGGTTTATTTTAATAAAAGGTAAGTTTTGAGCCATTCTTTCAGAAAGCTCTGACGTTAGCCAAGTCCAAAAATTCGACTGTGAAGTGCTTAAATGTTTTTTCATTGATTTATAAAAATTTTATTTCTTCAAATTACATATCTAAATAACAAATGCATCCCTTTTTATCTTTGCTTTTCCCAAACTGTTGCGCAATATGCCATCTTAGACAAGATCAAACAATATGTCATATTTGTTTACAAAAATTAAAACAGCAGATCAATTCAAGAAAATGTATTTTATGTGCATGTTTATGCAACACACTTTTATGCAAATATTGTTTACATGCAAAACCCGCATTTGATCAAACAATTACTCTTTGTTATGAAACTAGCTTTTTAATATCTCTAATTCGACGTTGTGATTTGAGAGGTTCCATTAATGTTTTACCAAGCCTCTATAAAGCTTGGGAAGTTATAAATTTTCGTAACATGACACCCGTTGATTTCATTATTCCTCTTCCTGAAAAAAGCCTAATTTCCCAAAAAAGAGGCTTTTGGTTTGCACTTGAGTTAACAAAATACTTTAGTCAACTTGCAAAGACTCCCTACAATAAAGACTTAATTATTTGGAAAGATAAAAATCCATCTTTATTTGAACTAAATAACAAGTTTGCAAGGTCGTTTTTTTTCCATAATAAAAGGATTGCAATTGTTATGCCATATTTTTTAAGTGAAATGGTTTTAAACAATTTAGCAAAGCTTTTAAAAGCGCATGGAGTAGTGTGGGTATCCTATTGGGTACTAACAAAAAACTCAAAAAAGGAATTTTATTAATGTTTAACATTGTTCTCGTTCATCCTGAAATACCTCCAAATACTGGAAATATTATTCGTCTCTGTGCGAATACAGGATGCACACTTCACCTAATTGAACCTTTGGGTTTTCCATTGGAAAGTTCTCGTTTAAAAAGGGCTGGATTGGACTATCATGAGTTTGCAAATCTTCAGGTCTATCCCAATTGGCAAGAGTTTATCGCTCTTGAAAAACCTAATACTGATCAACTTCATGCTTTAACTACAAAATCAAAAAAAACAACTGCGAAAGCATCTTTTAAAAAGTCTGATTACCTTATTTTTGGTTCCGAAACAAGCGGACTACCCCAAAGCATTCGTCAAGAAATACCATCCGAGCATCACTGGCGTTTACCTATGATGCCTAATAGTCGTAGTTTAAATTTATCTAACTCTGTTGCAATAGTTGTTTACGAAGCTTGGCGTCAGAATGAATTTCTAGGGGGTTTTTAGGTCTATTCGTGGCGTGGGTCTCTTGCCATAATCCCAACAACAGCCTGTTGCGGAGTAAGCTCGTTATTTAAAACCTTCACAACTGCTTGAACAATAGGCATATCAACATTATTTTTTTGGGCCAATGTAAGTACTGCCTGAGCACATCTGACTCCTTCAGCAACATGCCCTAAATTCTTCAAAATCACTTCGAGTTTTTGTCCACTAGCGAGTGCTAAACCAACTTTACGATTTCTAGACAAATCTCCGGTAGCCGTCAGAATAAGATCTCCAAGCCCAGTCAGACCGGAAAAGGTTTCGGTTTTAGCGCCCATGGCCACTCCTAATCTTGCCATTTCTGCCATACCTCTTGTGATTAAAGCAGCTCTTGCATTTAAGCCAAGGTTAAGACCATCAGCAATGCCAGTCGCTATAGCTAAGATATTTTTGATTGCACCACCTAATTCGACACCCACAACATCACTAGTAGCATAAATCCTCATACTTCCATGGTGAAGGGCGTTTTGAGTAAATGTACACAAAGCATTATCAGAGCTTGCTACTGTTAGTGCACAAGGTAACCCTTTAGCAACTTCAATTGCAAAACTTGGACCGGATAACATACCCGACACAACATCCGAGGAATTAGAATGATTTTTAAAAACTTCAGAAATAACTTGATGAGGCAGTAATCCATTTACTGGGTCTATGCCCTTGCAAAGCCAAATCCAATACTTTGGAAAATTACCGTAATCCAAAATGCTTTGCGAAACTTCCCTTAATCCCGAAAAGGGTGTCGCTATAACCAATAAATGATTCTCTTCATTTGGTTTTTGAAAAATATCTTGCCAAGAACTATTAATTCGAAGGGTATGAGGAAAGGCAATATCTGGAAGATATTTAGAATTTGCTCTTTCCTTATTGAGAATAGTTGCTTGCTCTTCTAGTCTGGGGCATAGAGTTACTTCGTTTGAAGATTTTGCACTATGAACTGCCATCGCAGTTCCCCATGAGCCCGCTCCTATTACGGTGATTTTCATGGGGGAAGTGTTTTTGTCCATTTACTAGTTGGGCAAGATAATCCCTGAACTATTTGCATCTTGATTTGCAGCGGCTGTACTTAATTTTTGTTCGTATAGCTGATGGAAATTAATTTCTGATAAGTGTATTGGCTGGAATCCGGCTCTACCAATCAAATCAGCGATATTTGATCTCAAATATGGATAAATGATGCTTGGGCAAGCAATTGCTAACATCGGTTCGACT
>DAIQPR010000013.1:13523-14877 GCA_036787315.1 Polynucleobacter sp.
TGTTGCGCTTCTACTAAAAATAGAACCTTATCAGCAACTTTAGTCGTAACATTTCCAATCACGATGACTTCAAACAAATCATCCTGAAGTTGGCCAAATTGAATATCAATTTGAATCTGAACAGTTGGCTCACCCTGAACTAGAAAAATTTGTGGCGCATTGGGTTGTTCAAGTGAGATATCTTTTAAATAAAGTCTTTGAATTTGAAAGACTGGGTTTGATGCATCACCCTGAGATGCTTGGTTAATATTTTCTGACATTCAGTTTCCGATTATTAATTTCAATTATTTTTTAAAAGAGGATCCAATTTACCTGCTTTATCTAATGCAGATAAATCATCAAAGCCCCCAACGTGGAAGTCCCCAATATAGATTTGAGGAACCGTTCTGCGACCAGTTCTGGTCATCATCTCTTCTCTTTTTGCAGGATCTGCATCAATCAACACCTTTTCAATTTCCGTAATCCCTTTGGACGCCAGTAATTTTTCAGCCATTCTGCAATATGGGCAAACTTGGGTGCTATACATTAAAACTTGTGGCATAAATTCTCCGTTACTTATTAACCAAAGGAAGTCCAGCAGTGTTCCAGGCTTTAATACCGCCCTCTAAACAAACCACATCTGCATAACCTTGCTTTTGAAGTTTTCCGACATTTGAGGCCGATTTTTGACCTGTTTCACAAACCAATATTAAAGGTGTCGATTTATCAAGTCGTAAGGCCGCTATTTTTGAGCTTAAGTCGCCACCCTCGATATGCCTTGAGCGAGCAATATGACCCTTTTGATACTCTTCTTGAGGGCGAATATCTATAATATTAGCTTTACTGCGATTTATTAATTGAGTTGCAATTGCTGGAGAAACTCCAAATTTACCTTGAATCAGACCCTGTAAATTTGGGGCTAAAAGCAACGCGCCGCTCACTAGCATTAAAGCAAGTAAGATAAGATTATTTGTATTTGATATAAATTCCATTTAACAATTATAGAATGATGTTATGAAAAAGTTAGTTCTTATTCGTCACGGAGAGTCCGCCTGGAATCTAGAAAATCGATTTACAGGGTGGGTTGACGTAGATTTAACCCCTAAAGGGGCTCAACAAGCCATTGAATCTGGTCAAAAATTAAAGGATTTAGGTTATACCTTTGATGTTGCCTATACTTCTGTATTAAAAAGGGCCATTAAGACTTTATGGCATGTTCAAGAGCAAATGGATCTAATGTGGATTCCAACTATCCATAGTTGGCGTCTGAATGAAAGACACTATGGAGCGCTTGCAGGTCTAAATAAGGCCGAAACAGCTGAAAAATACGGTGCTGAACAAGTACATATTTGGCGCAGGTCTTATGATGTTCCGC
>DAIQPR010000013.1:14887-24447 GCA_036787315.1 Polynucleobacter sp.
ACCCTAGAAACTCCTTTTCTGACCCTCGCTACTCCAAGCTACAGCATGCGGAAATCCCAAGGGGAGAGTGCTTAAAGGATAATGTTCAAAGAGTTCTTCCTATTTGGAATGAATCTATAGCTCCGGCTTTAAAAGCGGATAAACAAGTCTTAATCGTTGCTCATGGAAATAGCATACGATCATTAGTTAAATATATAGATCAGGTCTCTGACTCTGAGATTATGGAAATCAATATTCCTAATGGTCAACCACTTGTGTACGAATTCGACGATAATCTAAATCCTTTACGCCACTTTTATTTGGAATAAACTATGCGTCAACTTTTTAAAAATATTCTCTGGGTATCATTCGGCGCAATTGCTGGAGTTGTAGTAACTTGGCAACTTTCAGCAACTGCACAACAGTCCGCTGCATTACCCCTAGACGAATTAAGGTTATTTTCTACAGTTTTTGGTAGCGTCAAGAGGGACTACGTAGAACCTATTGAAGATAAAAAGTTGATTACGGACGCTGTTAAAGGTATGGTGAGTAGTCTAGATCCTCATTCAGCATTTCTTGATAGTAAAGATTTTTCTGAAATGCAAGAGCAGACTCAGGGTAAATTTGCTGGTCTTGGCATAGAAATAACATCTGAAGATGGTTTAGTCAAAGTAATGAATCCTATCGAAGGTACGCCTGCAGCAAAAGCCGGTCTTGTAGCAGGGGATTTAATTACAAGACTAGATGACAAGCCGGTTCGAGGTATGACTTTGGATCAAGCTGTAAGAAAAATGCGTGGTGAACCTGGAACAAAAATCACTTTAACCATTTACAGAAAATCCGAAGAACGCACTTTCCCAGTAACTATCACCCGTGCAGAAATTAAGGTCCAATCCGTAAAAACTAAATTATTGGATAACAATTTACTTTGGGTTAGGATCACAAGTTTTCAAGAAAGAACAGTGCCAGACTTAGCAAAAAAGATGGCTGAGGCATACCAACAAAATCCAAACCTTAAAGGCGTCATTCTTGATTTAAGAAATAATGGTGGTGGGATCTTACAAGGTGCTGTTGGTGTGAGTGCGGCTTTCTTACCACAAGGATCTGTCATTGTCTCAACTAAAGGCCAAGCGAGTAATAGCCAACAAGTTTATAAAGCTGAGCCAGACAATTACAAACTCTCTGAATCATCAGATCCTCTTGCTCAACTGCCTGAGGCATTCAAAAAATTACCATTGGTTGTTTTAACGAATGCTTATTCTGCATCTGCCTCAGAAATTGTTGCTGGAGCGTTACAGGACTATAAACGTGGAACCATTATGGGCAAAACTACATTTGGAAAAGGTTCTGTTCAAACAGTCAGACAAATTTCATCTGATACTGCACTCAAAATAACAACAGCCTACTATTACACTCCAAGTGGTAAATCAATTCAGGCTTATGGTATTAAACCTGATATTGCAGTTGATCAAAACGCTGAAGGTGATACTTATGATGTTTTAATCACTCGTGAAGTCGATAACGAAAACCATTTGAGAAACAAACAAAAATCTGAAGATAAATTAATCACAGATCGTGAGAAACGTAGAATGGAAGAACTCCAATCTCTAGAAGAAAAGAATGCAAATATGACTCCTGAAGATAAGGCAAAAGAAAAAGCCAAAAAACCTCCTGAGTTTGGCTCTACAGAGGATTTTATGCTGACTCAAGCTGTTGCCTATCTCACTGGAAATACAGTCATTCGTTCTAAATCAAAATTAGAATAAGGATTTTTATTCATGGATGATCTTGAACTCTTAAGATATTCAAGACATATCCTTCTTGAGGAAATTGGTATCGAGGGACAGGAGGCCATTAAATCTGCCCATGTTCTAATTGTTGGTGCAGGAGGTCTAGGCAGTGCTTGTGCTCCTTACCTTGCAGCAGCAGGGGTTGGAACAATCACAATCATCGACCATGACACTGTTGATCTGACCAATTTACAAAGACAGATAATTCATACTTCTGAATCTGTTGGTTTATATAAAGTTGAGTCAGCAAAAAAAATGTTGGGTCAGCTTAATCCCTTATGCAACATTAATGCAATGCCTGAAAAAGCGACAGAATTAAACCTAAAAAAATATATTCAAAATGCTGACGTAGTTGTAGATTGCACCGACAACTTTCAAACAAGACACCTTATCAATAAAATTTGTGTTTCTAATAAGAAGCCCTTAGTTTCCGGAGCTGCTATTCAATTTGATGGGCAGGTAAGTGTTTTTCTTAACAAAAATACTGACTCTGCTTGTTATGCCTGTATCTTCCCTGAAGAGGATGGTTTTGAAGAAGTATCTTGTGCAACGATGGGGGTTTTTTCCCCTTTAGTGGGAACAATTGGTTCTATTCAAGCCTCCCAAGTATTACAAATACTTGCTAGCTGTGGCGAGCCTCTTATCAATAAACTTTTAATTTGGAATGCCAAAAACTGCACTGCCACAAATATTCAACTAAAAAAATCAAAGATTTGTAAGGTGTGTCATTCTATTTAAATTAAAGATAGCTCATCGACCAACTGTGCTTGGTGCTCTGGGTCATAGGTTGTTAAAATTTGATTTAAGGCTTTATGTAACTTACCCATATCGGATCTCAACAACTCTCTCTTTACGGTCAATAGCTGACTTGCATGCATTGAAAAATCCGTTAAGCCCATAGCAACTAGTAACCTTGTTAATTTAGAATCACCTGCCATTTCACCACAGATAGAAACTGATTTACCCACTGCCTGACAATCATGTATTACTTTATAAATCATGCTTAATATAGCTGGGTGAAGTGGGTCATACAAATTTGCAACTGAACTGTCTGAGCGATCAATACCTAGTGTGTACTGAATCAAATCATTTGTACCAATGGATAAAAAGTCAAAATGTTTCAAAAAGAGTGGCAGGATAAATACTGCAGCAGGCAACTCTATCATGGCACCCACTTTAATTTCGGGGTTATAAGCTATGCCTCTATCGTCCAGTTGTTTTTTTGCTTTAGCAATTAGTTCAAAAGTTTGAGTAATCTCTTTTGCTTGAGCTAACATCGGTATTAATATTTGGGCTTTACCATGAGCTGAGGCTCTGAGAATGGCCCTAAGTTGCTCTAAAAATATATCAGGCTCACTTAATGACCATCGTATTCCACGAAGTCCTAATGGGGAAATATCCGAAGTAATAGTTTCTACATCAGTATCTAAATTTTTATCAGCCCCGATATCAATCGTTCGAATATTGACAGGCATGCCATGCATAGCAATAACGGTCTGAGCATAAGCCTTATATTGTTCCTCTTCTTCAGGGATACCATGTTGACGATTCATGAATAAAAATTCAGAACGAAACAAGCCAATTCCTAAAGCACCTTTAGCTAAAGCGTCATCAGCATCTTCAGGCATCTCAATATTAGCCATTAAAACTATTTTTTTGCCATCTAGCGTTTTAGTTGGTGTGTGTTTTAAAAGTTGAAGCTTATTTTTTGCAAGGCGCAATTCTGCTTGTCTGTGACGATATTCGTCTAATATGATTTGCGGAGGATCCACAATCACTATTCCACGATCACCATCAACGATTAACCAATCATCTTGCTCAATTAATTCAGATGCATTTTTTAATCCAACTGCAGCTGGAATATCTAAGCTTCTTGCAACAATTGCCGTATGTGAATTTTTACCACCTAAGTCAGTTACAAATGCACAAAAATTTAGTTCCTTAAAACGCAACATGTCATGAGGCGCTATATCTTGCGCTACGATGATAACTTCAGAGTTTTCACGGTCTAGTTTTTGCTGTAAGTGTTTTTCTTGTTGAATGTTAGTGCCTTGTAATGCAACTAACACCCTTTCAATAACTTGCCTGAAATCAGCTCCTCGTTCCTTTAAATAAGGATCTTCAATATTTTCAAAATCAGCAAGTAAATCGTCTAACTCAGTTGTTAACGCCCAAGCAGCATTAAACTTTCGTTTTTTTATAAGTTCAACTGGTTTTTTTTGTAATTCAGGATCATCTAAGATTAATTTATGAACATCTAAAAACGCTCCCATTTCCTCAGGTGCATCTTCAGGTAAGCTTTTTTTTAAGTCCTCTAACTCTTTCTTAGCAACCTCAAAAGCTTTATAAAGTTTTTGTAACTCTTGTTCTTCTTCACCTTCTTGAATAAAGCGATGGTTGACCTCTAATGATGCAGATGAAATCGTCAGTGCTTTTCCAATGGCTACTCCATTGGACACGGACAGTCCAGAAATGACGAATGTCATCCGCCCTCTCCAAAATAATCATTGATCAAGGCTTTTATAGCATCAAAAGCTTCTTGCTCTTGCTCGCCTTGCGTTTCAAGAATAACCTCACTTCCAATACCAGCTGCAAGCATCATCACTCCCATAATACTTTTGGCATTGATTTTTCTTCCCTTGCGCTCCAGAGTAACCTCGCAAGGAAACTGACTTGCAAGCTGGGTGAGCTTTGCTGAAGCTCTCGCATGAAGCCCTAGTTTATTGATAATCGTAATTGTTTCTGTTGGCATAAAGTTAAGTTGCAGCTCTATTTAGTTCTCTAATTCTCATGACACCTTGTTGACCACCCTGTAAAGATTTTTCAACAATTTCAGCTAAGGGTTCATGACGATGGCTAACAGCGCGCAACAACATTGGTAAATTTACGCCAGTCAATACTTGTATATCTTTCGTGTTGTCTGACCTACCGCGCAATCTACTTGCAACGTTAGATGGTGTGGCGCCCATAATATCTGTAATTACTAGAACCTCTTCTACACCTGGCATGTTATCAACGATTTGCTGAAGCTTATTAAAGGTGACTTTAGCATCTTCATGAGGAGGTACGTTTACACCAACGATGTTTTCAGGAACCTGGCCATAAATATGTTCGACAAACTCCAACAAAGCGCTTGC
This sequence comes from Polynucleobacter sp., assembly GCA_036787315.1. Taxonomy (GTDB): domain Bacteria; phylum Pseudomonadota; class Gammaproteobacteria; order Burkholderiales; family Burkholderiaceae; genus Polynucleobacter. The sequence continues at coordinate 19,794 of DAIQPR010000013.1, forward strand.
TAATGGAGTGTGTGCAACGATTAATATTCCAGCCATAATCAGTTCCGAATGCTTAGTTCAAGTTGCGCAAGCCAAAAATTACCAACATCAAATCCAGTTTGTTCAAATATTTCAACAAAACCTGTCGGGCTTGTGACGTTTATTTCAGTCAAGTTATTACCAATGATATCAAGTCCTACTAGAAACAATCCCCTATTTTTTAATATTGGGCCTAATTTGTCAGCAATTTTTTGATCGTTGCTAGATAAAGGCCTTGCTACTCCTTTCCCGCCAGCTGCTAAATTACCTCGAATATCTCCATCTTGTGGAATTCTTGCAAGCACAAATGGTACAGACTCACCATTAATTAGCAATAATCTTTTATCGCCTTCTTTAATTTCTGGCAAATATTTTTGCGCCATTAAGCTTCTTTTGCCATACTCGCCTAGCGTTTCAACAATACTTCCAATATTTAAACCATCCGGTCCAACACGAAAAACGCCCATACCTCCCATACCATCAAGAGGTTTTATAACAATGTCTTGATGAACAGAATGAAAATCTCTAATTTGTTGAAGAGATCTACTAACTAAAGTCGGCGCTATGAACTCAGGGAACTCTAGAATAGATATTTTTTCAGAATGCTCTCTGAGCGAAAGCGTTGAATTAAAAACTTTTACTCCCATTTTTTCTGCTTGGGAAAGCAACCAAGTATTCGCTAAATACTCAACATTAAATGGTGGATCTTGTCTCATTACAACAGCATCAAAATCTCTTAAGCTCGATGATTTTTGTAAAACTACTTCAAACCATTTTTCATTGGATTTATCAATTGTGATGTACTTAACGTCAGCACAAATATCATTGTTTATGAAACAAAGTGAGTCAGCATTAGCATGAAAGACTTGATGACCAGCAGATTGTGCAGCGTTCATCATCGCCAAACTTGAATCTTTATATGCTTTAAAGGTCTCTAGTGGGTCAGCGATGAAAAGCAGCTTTAACATTATTATTCAATATTTGGATCAGTACGTTCTAACTCTAAGGATGCTGCTAAAAGTGCTAGACGAGCCACAACCCCATACAAATAAAAGCGATTTGGAATAGCACTTCCTGGTTTAGCAGTCACATCTGGGATTGAATTTTGTTCAAATGCTAAAGGTACAAAGTGCATTCCAGGCGCATTTAAAACTTCGTTAGGGCCACGGCCTGTGTGAACTCTATAAAAACCACCCACAACATAACGATCAATCATGTATACAACAGGCTCAGCAACAGCTTCGTTGACTTTCTCGAAAGTATGAACACCCTCTTGAATAATCACGTCATGAACTTCTAGGCCTTCTTTAATAACGCTCATCTTATTGCGTTCACGGCGGTTTAAGTCTTTCAATTCACTCGCGTCATGAATAGACATAATGCCCATTCCATAAGTACCGGCATCAGGCTTTACCACGAGATAAGGTTTTTCCTTTATCCCCATTTGTTTATATTTTTTAGCAATTTTCTTAAGTAAAGCCGAAGCATTCTCCTGAAGCTCTTCTTCACCGATACGCTCATTAAAATCAACGTTTCTAACAGTCGCAAAAAATGGGTTTAAGAGCCAAGGATCAATATCTAAGACTTTCGTAAATTTTTTGATCACATCATCATATGCAGCAAAATGATTAGACTTTCTTCGTGTTGCCCAACCAGCATGCAATGGAGGTAAAACATATTGCTCATGAATATTTTTTAAAATTTCAGGAACACCAGCAGATAAATCATTGTTCAACAAAATCGAACAAGGATCAAAATCTTTCAAGCCTAATCTTCTACCTTTAAGACCAATTCGGGATAAGGGTTCAAGGACCAGTCTTTGCCCATCAGGTAAATCAATAGTGGTTGGCTTCTTAATTTCATCAGAAAGACTACCTAAGCGAACGTTTAAACCTGTTTGTCTAAGAATAGCTGCCAACCTAGCCACGTTTTGTAAATAAAAAACGTTTCTGGTATGGCGTTCTGGAATTAATAATAAATTTCTTGCTTCTGGACAAATCTTTTCGATAGAAGCCATTGCTGCTTGAACAGCTAAAGGCATCATTTCCTGAGATAAGTTGTTAAACCCGCCTGGAAACAAGTTGGTATCTACAGGAGCAAGTTTAAAACCTGAATTTCTCAGATCAACAGAACAATAAAATGGCGGCGTGTGGTCTTGCCACTCAAGTCGAAACCAACGCTCAATTGTTGGCGTTGCGTCTAATACCTTTTTCTCTAATTCGAGTAAAGGACCCGTCAGTGCAGTAATTAAATGTGGAACCATCCCACTATTGTATTTAAATTTCAATACTAAGGGATAAAAACAGCAACTTTTTATCCAAAATAAAAAAAGGGCATCCGAAGATGCCCTTAAATGACTACTACTTCTAGGGGATACTACATTTCATAAGCTGTTTCACCGTGAGAAGAAATATCTAAACCTTCACGCTCTTCTTCTTCAGAAACACGCAGTCCAATTACCATATCAACTAATTTGTAGCTGATGAATGCAACTACACCAGACCATATAATAGTTGTTGCTATAGCAGTTGCTTGAATCATTACTTGACCAATCATGTCGTATTCAGGAGCTACAGCGTTAGCTACATAGTCATAAATACCTGTTCCGCCTAATGATGGTGAAGCAAAAACACCTGTTAACAATGCACCAGTGATACCACCAACACCGTGTACACCGAACACATCAAGGCTATCATCAGCTTTGAGGATTTTCTTGAGACCAGTTACACCCCACAAGCAAAGTACGCCAGCTAGCAAGCCGATAATGAGTGAACCCATTACACCAACATAACCAGCTGCAGGAGTAATTGCAACCAAACCAGCAACCGCACCTGAAGCAGCACCTAACATTGAAGGCTTTCCTTTGAGAGACCATTCAGCAAATACCCAAGACATTACAGAAGCAGCTGTTGCCATCAAAGTATTAGCGAATGCTAAAGCTGCGCTACCGTTAGCTTCAAGAGCTGAACCAGCATTGAACCCAAACCAACCTACCCACAACAATGAAGCACCAACCATTGTTAAAGTTAAGTTATGTGGTTTGAATGCCTCTTTACCGTAACCAACTCTTTTACCTACAACATAAGCACCAACTAGACCTGCTACCGCAGCATTGATGTGAACAACTGTTCCACCTGCAAAGTCTAGAGCACCTTTTTGGAACAACCAACCAGCTGTAGCAGTTGCTTTTTCTGCAGCAGCAGCGTCAGTAAATGCGTCAGGACCTGGCCAGAACCAAACCATGTGAGCGATTGGTAAATAGCTAAATGTGAACCACAATACTGCGAAAAGTAGTACTGCAGAAAACTTTATACGTTCTACAAAAGCGCCAACAATCAAACAAACCGTGATAGCAGCAAAAGCGGCTTGGAACACCATATATGCCAACTCTGGAACTACTACACCTTTGCTGAATGTTGCTGCGACTGAGTCAGGCGTCATACCCATTAAGAATAATCGGTCTAAACCTCCAAAGAACGCATTACCTTCGGTAAACGCAATACTATAGCCGTAGATCGCCCATAAAACCATAATGAGGGAGAAAACAACTAGACATTGCATTAGAACAGAAAGCATATTCTTCTTTCTTACCAAGCCACCGTAGAACAATCCTAATGCAGGTACTGTCATCATGATCACTAATGCTGTACTTACTAGTAACCATGCTGTATCACCTTTATTTGGAACTGGTGCTGCTGCAGCAGGTTCTGCAGCTGGTGTAGCAGCTGGTGCAGCAGCCGCAGGAGCAGCAGCGGCAGGAGCAGCTTTATCTTCTGCAAATGCCATAGAGCTTGGGGCTAAAGATGCTACTCCAAGACTCAATAACACTGCGCCAGAGACGATTAATTTTTTCATCCAATGTTTCATTAGTATTGCTCCTCTTTATAGTGCCGCCGTGCCGGTTTCACCGGTACGGATACGCACAACTTGCTCAACAGGGGTAACGAAAATTTTTCCGTCGCCGATTTTTCCAGTTCTTGCTGCTGATTCAATGACTTCAATAGCACGATCTACTAAATCATCATTTACAACTGCATCAACACGCACCTTAGGTAAAAAATCAACTACGTACTCAGCTCCACGATACAACTCGGTATGACCTTTTTGACGGCCAAAACCCTTAACTTCAGTTACTGTGATTCCTGAAACACCTACTCCAGCTAGTGCTTCACGAACCTCATCCAACTTGAAGGGTTTAATGATTGCTATGATCAATTTCATTATTGACTCCTAGTCAGTTGAAAAATTAAAAGGTTTTGGTTAAAGAAACAACTACAGTTCCTTTACCAGTGTTATCAAGGCTAGGGCTGTAATATGCATATCCATTAGCATTTGTACCGATATAAGCTAAAGCGCCTGCTAAACCGTGACCAAAGTCTTTAGTTAAACCAATTTTCCAATCTGTATATGAGAAAGAAGCATCAGCTAAATTACCAGCTGTTACAGAAACACTTGGAACATATTGATAACCAACGTGGCCATTTAAAGTGATACCTTCGTAGCCTGTGTCGTAGTTCAATGATAAGTCTACATATTGAGCGCCTTTACTTTGATCGATACCGAACAAGTTAGTAAGTGCATAAGAATACTTCAACATTGCGATTCCGTATGTTGCAGCAATGTAAGCTTCAGTAGT
>DAIQPR010000159.1:0-5303 GCA_036787315.1 Polynucleobacter sp.
GACCCATGCTGAGTAAAGGCCTTCAAATGAATTCTTATCGATACCAAAAATTTCAAATTGTTTATCATCCCAAATCAAAATATTATTGACTGGGTCATAATCCCATACCCCCATATTGGCAGACTCTAGGGCGAGTTTAAGTCGCTGATTGAGCGTATTAATTTCTTTAGTTAATGCATTTGCCAAACGCTGACTATTACTTTGCAAATTAATACTTGAAAGAATGTAGAGGAAAGCGAGTAAAGATATGCTAAAGCCACAAATTACAGCGATGATTGTTTCTTGGGTAAAAGAGTAATTAGGAAATTTAGTGGATTCATTTGAGAAAAATTCCACATACCAAATATTGTTGTCGTCTAACTTTAATTCTCTTGATTGTTGATATTTTGAATATTGTGTATTGGAAGAGTTACTGTTGGAAAATAAAATTTTTCTTGAATCAGGATTATTCGAGTCATACAGGGTAAATGTAAATCCATTTTTTTGAGGCAAGATCTTCATCTGCCAATACAACTTTAATTAAGATATCAATTTTAAATGGTGATGTAACAAAGCCTTGTATTGCATTTCTTCTGGCCTTAATTGAACCAATAGGCATTCCTTTTTTGAAAACAGGTGCATAAATTAAAACACTGCTATCTTCTTTTTTATCATTTTGAACAAGAGATATTTTTTTTGTAATAGTGATTTCCCCTGTTTCAATTGCTCGGTCCAGAGCCTCTCTTCGGATGGGGTTAGAGTAGGTGTCATAGCCTAAAGCATTACTATTTTTATCATCAAAAGGTTCAAGGAAGGTTACAGGAGTGTAAGTGTCACGGACACCACTGGGGAAAACTGTATAGTTTGGGTAGTTTTGTTTGCGTATTTGAGCCTCAAAATGACTGAGTTCATTCTTAGTAACGTATGTATTAAACCCAATACTAAATACACCTAGAGAGAAAAATTGGTATTGCGTATCTTTGATAAATTCGCTGAAAGTTGTTTTGTCCAATAGTTTTTCAGATGAGTTGATACGAGCTACAGTATTCTGAATAAATAGAGATTGGATATTAAATTGTTGTTTTATCTTTGAGGTGATTCTTTCATTTCTGAGGTGAAAGAGTTCAGAACCATCAATACGTGCTTTATTTTCAAGATAAACTGCAAAAATAGTTGAAATTATTAGTCCAATAAACAGAACAATCCAAGCCTTTAAAGTAGGCTTGTCTTGATAGAATTTTGAACTTTGTGTCATCGATAATTTGGGTGTGTTTATCTCAATTCTAATATGATTGGTTTTGACCTAATGTTTTTTAATACTTGCTCACGACTAGCAAGTCAATTTTATAGTAATATCTTAGTATTGTAAGTACACTCATTTTAAGCATGCTTAAGGAATATTCATGACAAACAATTCTCAAACTTTACCCGTTATTGTTGCTGGCGGTGGCATTGGTGGATTAGCGGCTGCTTTGGCACTAACGAGACAGGGGTTTCGTGTAAAAGTTCTTGAAAAATCACCTGAATTAGGTGAAATTGGCGCAGGCGTTCAATTTGGTCCCAATGCATTTGCAGCTTTAGACGCTTTAGGTGTTGGTGAAAAGGGACGATCTAGAGCGGTTTATACAGATGATATGGTCATGCATGACTGTATTGATGAAAGTGTTGTGGGAAGAATTGAGACAGGTAAAGAGTTTCTAGAGTACTTTGGTAATCCTTATGCTGTATGTCACCGTGCTGATGTTCATATGTCTTTACTTGAGGGGGCTAGGGAAAAAGACCGTATTGAGGTTTTAACAGCGACTGAGGTTGTTCGAGTTGAGCAAGATGGTTCATCAGTTACAGTTTTCGATCAACATGGCCAAGCTCACAAAGGATTAGCATTAATTGGAGCTGATGGTGTTAAATCAGCGGTAAGAGAACAGTTTGTAGGTGATAAAGCAAGAGTATCGGGCCATGTTGTGTACCGCGCAGTGGTGGATAAATCAGATTTCCCAAAAGACCTGTCTTGGAATTCAGCGAGTATTTGGGTAGGCCCCAATCATCACTTAGTACATTACCCATTACGTGGTGGTGAGCAATTTAATGTTGTTGTTACTTTTCATAGCCGTGAAAAAGAAGAGTGGAGTGTGACTGAAGGAAGTAAATCAGAAGTTGAGTCGTATTTTCAGGGGATATCTCCTAAGGCAAGACAACTCATTGATTTACCAAAAATCTGGAAGAGATGGGCAACAGTTGATAGAGAGCCTATTGGGCAGTGGAGCTTTGGCCGAGTAACTTTACTGGGAGATGCGGCACACGTTACTTTACAGTACCTTGCACAGGGAGCGTGTATGGCTCTTGAGGATGCAGTTACGCTTGGCGAAGCTTTAAAAGAATGTGATACTTTAAGTAACTTAGACTTTGAAAAAGCTTTTGATTTATACCAAAGGTCAAGAATTACTAGAACAGCAAGGATTGTTCTATCATCTCGTGAGATGGGACGAATTTATCATGCACAAGGTGTTGAAAGACTAGTTCGCAATGATTTGTGGAAAGATAAAACTCAAGCTGAATTTTATCGTTCTGTGGAATGGTTATATGGCTGGACGGTAGAAAATTGTTTAGCTAAATAATGATTAATATTTAATAAGGACTTGATACATGAGTGATCTAGGAAAGTTAGAAGATTTACCTCAAGAATATCGTGACGCGCTCACTAAATTAAATCTTGTACCCTTGTGGCCAAGTTTACGTGGCGTAATGCCCGCAAATAAGCCTCGTCCACATACAGTTCCTACACTTTGGAAATATCAGGATATTAGGCCTCTTCTTATTCAGGCTGGGGAATTAACTCCTATCGAGAAGGCTGAGAGAAGAGTGTTGGTCTTAGCAAACCCTGGCCATACTCTAGAAAAAATGCAAGCTAGTCCTGCCATGTATTTAGGAATGCAGCTCTTGTTGCCTGGAGAGTGGGCGGCATCTCATCGACACACTCCAAATGCAATCAGAATGATTGTTGAAGGTGAAGGGGCTTATACAACGGTTGAAGGTGAAAAGTGCTACATGAGTCGTGGTGATTTAATTCTTACTCCGACTGGTTTGTGGCATGAACATGGACATGATGGTAAGGATCCAGTCGTTTGGTTAGATGTTTTGGATTTACCCCTTGCATATTACTTAGAAGTTTCTTATCACAATGAGGGTGTTAAACAAGAGAATGTTCAAGCTTCAACGGAGGCTTTTTACGCAGCTGGTGGAGTTGTACCATCTCCGATGTTCGAACGTTCTAAGAAGAGATATCCAATTTATCGTTATCAGTGGAGTTCAGTTCGTCAAACTTTAGAAAATATTGCTAATGCACAACCTTCTGTTGAGATGGTTTCAGTCACTTATGTTAACCCTGAGACTGGCGACGATGCGGAAAATATTCTAGGTTTTTATGCATTAATGTTACGTCCTAATGAGACATTAAATTTACCTGTACGCTCACCTTCTATTGTGTTTCATGTAATTGAAGGTTCATGCCAAGTACAGGTTGAATCTACAAACTATGAGCTCGGTCAAGCTGATACTTGTTGTGCGCCTGGATACACTCAAGTCACGTTAAAAAACACAAGTTCTACACCAAGCTTTTTGTTTATGACGGATGAGACACCATTGCATCGTAAATTAGGTGTTTTTGAAAACAGATCTAAAAGACAATCTTAATTAAAAATAAATATGATGAAACTCTATAGTTTTTTTCGCAGTGGGACTTCACACAGACTCAGAATAGCTTTGGGATTAAAAGGTATCCCAACCGAATATATTCCAGTTGATTTGCGAACTGAAGAGCACCTAGGTGCAGATTTTAAAGCTATTAATCCACAGGGCTTAGTGCCAGCATTAGTTGATGACCAAACTGTTTTAATACAGTCACCTGCAATCATAGAGTGGTTGGAAGAAGCTTATCCAACACCCGCTTTACTTCCTAAAGATCATTTACACAGGGCTTATGTTAGAGCCTTGGCCTCTATTGTTGCTTGTGATATTCACCCTATTAATAATCGTCGCATCTTAGAGCGATTAAGAAAAGAGCTAGAGCAGGATGAAAAAGTCATTCAAGATTGGTGTTCAACTTGGATTATTGATGGATTTAATGCTTTTGAAGCATTATTAAAACAACATCAGTTATGTGGAAAATTTTGTTTTGGAGATGAACCAGGATTAGCAGATGTCTATTTAATCCCACAAGTTGAGAGTGCACGCAGATTTAAAGTAGATGTAAATCAGTGGCCTCTAATTGCGCAGATTGATAAAAACTGCATGGAATTAGAGGTATTTCAAAAAGCAGCACCAATGGCACAGATTGATGCTGCTTAGTACTATTACTGAGCTGACCAACCACCATCAATTGAAACCATTGATCCTGTAATAGAAGCAGCGTCATCAGATGCAATATAGCTTGCTAATGCAGCGACTTGATCAATCGTTACAAACTTTTTAGTTGGTTGAGAATGCAGCATTACATTGTTGATAACTTCTTCTTCGGTAATGCCTCTTGCTTTTGCTGTATCAGGAACTTGTTTTTCTACTAGCGGTGTCCAGACGTAGCCAGGACAAATAGCATTCATAGTGATTCCAAAAGTGGCTGTCTCCAAAGCTACTGTTTTGGTTAATCCTGCGATACCGTGCTTGGCCGCAACATATGCTGATTTGTATGGAGAGGCAACCAATGCATGAGCAGAGGCGATATTAATAATTCTTCCCCAGCCTTTTTCTTTCATTTTTGGTAAAGCCATGCGGATTGTATGAAAACTTGCTGAAAGATTGATTGCAATAATGGCATTCCATTTATCGACCGGAAAATCTTCAACAGGAGAGACGTGCTGTATTCCAGCGTTATTAACTAGAACGTCTATTGCTCCAAATTCACTTTCAGCAGTTTTAATCATGTTTTCAATTTCTTCAACTTTTGACATGTCTGCACCACTGTAGCGAACTTCAACACCGAATTCTTTGGACATATTGCTACGAATCTCTTCAATTGCAGTGGTATCGCCAAAACCATTCAGAACGATATTCATTCCTTTTGCAGCGAAATTCTTTGCAATTCCTAGTCCGATTCCACTTGTTGAACCGGTAATTAAAGCTGTTTTCTTAGTGGACATAGTCATTTCCTGTTAAAAGTAAAGTTAAGTTAAAGGGTATTTTTTATATATTGTTTATTAAATCATGTAAATGCCGTCAAAATGAATATTCATTTAAATGTAACAAATTATTGAGAAACTACAAATCCCACTTAATAAAAGGCTTAAACACCATGAATAATTCTGATTATAGTTATCGTATTCATCAAGAAA
>DAIQPR010000014.1:0-24247 GCA_036787315.1 Polynucleobacter sp.
CATCAGAAGTTGCAGTGATATCTAAAAAAGTAATTTCATCAGCGCCCTGCTCATCATAGCGACGAGCAATCTCGACTGGATCACCAGCATCTTTTAATTCCAGAAAATTGATTCCCTTAACTACACGTCCAGCAGTAACGTCTAGGCAAGGTATGATTCGTTTAGCTAACATTGAGTGCTTAATATTCGGGCGGATTTTTTTCATCCGCATATTTTTGTGCTTCAGTCAGGTTAATGTTGCCATTGTATATAGCACGGCCTGCAATTACCCCCATCACACCATCTTCTTCGATAGCACAAAGGTCGTCTATATCCTTCAAGTTTGTTAATCCACCACTTGCAATAATCGGGATTGAAACTGCGCGGGCCAATCTTAAAGTCGCTTCAATATTAATACCCTGAAGCATTCCGTCTCGACCAATATCTGTATACACAATGGCTTCGACACCATAATCTTCGTATTTTTTTGCAAGATCTATTACTTCATGACCTGTTAATTTACTCCAGCCATCGGTTGCAACCTTTCCATCACGCGCATCAAGGCCAACCATAATATGGCCACCGAATGCTACACAAGCCTCTTGTAGAAACCCAGGATTTTTAACAGCAGCAGTACCAATAATGATAGTTTCTAAGCCGTCATCCAAAAGGCGTTCAATGGTTTCTAAATCTCTTATTCCCCCACCCAATTGAACAGGTATTTCATCACCAACTTCTTTTAAGATAGACAAAATGGCGGATTCATTTTTAGGCTTTCCAGCGAAGGCTCCATTTAAATCGACTAAGTGGAGTCTTCTCGCGCCCTGATTGACCCAATGTCTTGCCATAGCAGCAGGATCTTCAGAAAATACTGTAGCTTTATTCATGTCCCCCTGTTCAAGCCGAACACAGTGACCATCTTTTAGATCAATAGCAGGTATTAACAACATTTAAGGATTCCAACGTGTAAAGTTTTGATAAATTCGTAAACCATCTTTTGCGCTTTTCTCAGGATGAAATTGTGTAGCAAATATATTATCTTTTGCAACCGCACTGGTAAATAAACCACCATAATTTGTTGTTCCAAACTCATGACTTTTATTCTCTGGAACTACATGATAACTGTGTACAAAATAAAATCGAGCTTGATTTGGAACTCCGTCCCAAAGTGGGTGGTTTTGTTGTTGAAAAACCTCATTCCATCCCATGTGTGGCACTTTTAAGTGGGTTCCATCTTCTTGCAAAACATTTGCTTTAAATCTTGATACCTTTCCTGGAAAAATACCTAGGCAAGGTGTCGTTGAATTTGGTTCGTGGGCTTCATCGCTCTGTTCAAACAGCATTTGCTCACCTACGCAAATACCTAATAAGGGCTTGTTTTTGACTGCATGCATCACTGCCTCAAATAAACCTGAATTCTTGAGGTTTGCCATGCAGTCTGGCATTGCGCCTTGACCAGGCAAAATGATTTTATCCGCCTGCTGAATTTGTTCTGGTTGATGGGCAATCACCACTGTGCATTCAGGAGCAACTTTCATCACGGCTTGTGCAACCGAACGAATATTGCCCATCCCATAATCAACGATTGCGATATTAGACAAAACTCATACCTTTAGTAGACGTTTAAAGACTTCCTTTGGTAGATGGAATTGCCCCTAAAGCTCGCTCATCAATCGTTACAGCCATTCGTAATGCTCTACCGAATGCCTTAAAAACAGTCTCAATTTGATGGTGAGCGTTTACTCCGCGAATATTATCGATATGCAAAGTTACCGCTGCATTGTTAACAAAGCCTCGGAAAAACTCAATGCTCAAATCCACATCGAAAGTTCCCACACGTGCTCTTGTAAAAGGCACATGAAACTCGAGTTCGGGTCTGCCGGATAAATCAATCACAACACGTGACAGTGTTTCATCTAAGGGCACATAAGAGTGTCCGTAACGCGTCAAGCCTGCTTTATCACCAACAGCTTTGGCAAGGGCTTGGCCCAAAGTAATGCCAATATCTTCAACTGTATGGTGATCGTCAATATGGGTATCGCCCTTAGCAATCACTGTCAAATCCATCATGCCATGACGCGCAATCTGATCAAGCATGTGATCCAGAAAAGGTACGCCTGTATTAAGCTCTGAACGACCCTTACCATCCAGGTCTAATTTGAGCTGGATTTGGGTTTCAGATGTATTGCGATTTACTTCAACTTGTCTCATTACGTCATAATATCATTCGTTGATCAATTTTCGTTATTTAGAGAGTCTTTTTATGTCGCGTTTTTGGAGCAAAACAGTGCAAAACCTCACCCCTTATACGCCAGGTGAGCAACTGCAAATAGCTGATTTAATTAAATTAAATACCAATGAGAACCCTTATGGTCCTTCTCCAAAAGCAATTGCGGCTATTCAAAATAACTGTAACGACAGCTTACGTTTATATCCACCACCTGCGTCAGATGCTCTAAAAGAGACCATTGCGAAGGTGTATGGACTGCAAAATGATCAAATTTTTGTTGGTAATGGATCTGACGAAATTCTTGCGCACATTTTTTTAGGGCTTTTTAAACACGAATCTCCAATATTGTTTCCGGATATTACCTATACCTTTTATCCTGTTTATGCCGATTTATACGAGATTGAAACAACAAAAGTTCCATTAGACAAAGATTTACAAATACAAATCGATGACTATATTGCCAAGCCAAATAATGGCGGCATCATTTTCCCAAATCCCAATGCTCCAACTGGGCAAGGTATGCCACTAGCAGAAATAGAGCGTTTATTAAAAGCAAATCAAAATAGTGTTGTGGTTATTGATGAAGCTTATGTTGATTTCGGTACAGAGTCAGCAGTTTCCCTTATCAATCAATATGATAACTTGTTAGTTACTCACAGCCTTTCTAAATCAAGATCATTAGCAGGTCTTCGTGTTGGTTATGCAATGGGCAATACAGCTCTCATCGAAGGACTTGAGCGCGTCAAAAATAGTTTTAATTCCTACCCACTTGATCGCCTTGCCCAAGCTGGAGCTCAAGCAGCAATATCAGATCAAGTCTATCTCAAAAATACTAGCCAAAAAGTCATCGATAGCAGAAACAAACTTGTTCCAGAACTAGATGCTTTAGGGTTTAAAACATTACCTTCTTTGGCTAATTTTGTGTTTACTTCTCACCCCAAATTTACAGGTCTTGAACTATACCAAGGCTTAAGAGAACAAAAGATATTAGTTCGTTACTTTAATGCAGAACGAATTAATCAATTTGTTCGCATAACGATTGGTACAGATAGGGAGTGTACGGATTTAATTCGAGCTTTAAAAACTCTTTTAGAAAAAGCGTAAAGGTAAATTCTTTTTTTAGGAATTTAAAACTTAGTTTTTAATCCGCATTTGAGCGGCCATTGCGTGTGCTTGAAGCCCCTCACCTAATGCAAGAGTGTTTGCTATTTTCCCTAAGGTGTTAGCGCCTTCTTGGCTAACTTCTATGAGACTGCTTCGTTTTACAAAGTCATATACTCCAAGGGGTGAGGAAAACCTTGCAGTCCTTGAAGTGGGCAAGACGTGATTAGGGCCAGCACAGTAATCACCTAAAGACTCGCTTGTAAATTTACCCAAAAATATTGCTCCAGCATGACGAATCAAGGGCAAACACTCTCTTGGGTTTTGCGCTGATATCTCCATGTGCTCAGGAGCAATTTGGTTCGATATCTCGCAAGCTTGCGCCATGTCTTTTACCAAAATCATTGCACCCCTATTAGTTAGTGAGGTGCGAATGACTTCTTTTCGTGGCATATCGGGTAAGAGCTTTTCAATACTTTGAGCAACCGACTCAATAAAATCTGCATCAGGGCAAAGCAATATAGATTGCGCCATTTCATCATGCTCTGCTTGAGAGAATAAATCCATAGCAACCCAATCTGGATTTGTAGTGCCATCGCAAATCACTAGAATTTCTGACGGGCCAGCAATCATGTCAATGCCAACCGTACCAAATACTCGCCTTTTTGCACAAGCAACGTAAGCATTACCTGGGCCAACAATTTTATCGACCGCTGGAATTGTTTGAGTTCCATAGGCTAGCGCACCGACTGCTTGAGCGCCCCCAATAGTAAAAGCTCTATCCACTCCTGCAACATATGCCGCAGCTAAAACAAGTTGATTATGTAAGCCATCAGGTGTTGGAACAACCATAATCACTTCTTGAACACCTGCTACTTTTGCAGGTATTGCATTCATCAACACTGAGGATGGATAAGCAGCTTTACCTCCAGGTACATATAAGCCTACACGATCAATTGGTGTTACTTTCTGACCAAGAGTGGTTCCATCGGACTCGGTATATTCCCAAGAATGACAACCAGACTCTTGTTTTTGACGCTCATGATAGTTTCTAACTCGTAACGCTGCTGCTTCTAAAGCAGATCTTTGTTCTTCTGGCAAAGATTTAAAAGCTTCTTGCATTTGTACTTGAGTAAGCTCTAAATCTTTCATGGAGCTTGCATCAAGACGATCAAACTGCTTAGTCATACGAAGAACAGCTGCATCACCATTGTTCTGAACATCGCGCAAAATATTGGCGACACTTAATTCAATAGCGCTGACATCCTCTTCAGAGATCTGTAAAAGCTCTTTGAGTTGCCCACTGAAATTTTCATCAGTCGTACTAAGTCTTCGCATCATGATGATTTTTTTTCAGTTGCAGTGGCAAACGCATCTAAAAATTCTTGCATTTGAGCACGGTTTCTTTTGTGTGAAGCCTGATTAACAATTAATTGAGCACTAATTGGCATAATTGTTTCCACCTCAACCAATTGATTGGCTTTAAGCGTATTACCAGTGGAAACAAGATCAACAATTGCGTCAGCAAGTCCCACTAACGGCGCTAATTCCATAGAGCCATAAAGTTTGATCATATCTACATGAACGCCCTTGTTGGCAAAATGCTCTCTTGCACACTGTACGTATTTAGAGGCTATTTTTAATCTCGCACCCTGCTTAACTGCAGAACTGTAGTCAAAACCAACTTTGGTCGCCACAGACAATCTACATTTTGCTATACCTAGATCAATGGGTACATATAAACCTTCAACACCATTTTCTAAAAGAACATCCTTACCCGCAACACCAATATCAGCTGCGCCAAATTGCACATAAGTAGGAACATCAGAAGCACGAACGATGATTATTTTTAGATTAGGGTGGGAGGTTTCAATAATCAACTTACGAGTTGACTCTGGATTTTCTGCAATAGAAATTCCTGCCCGCTCAAGCATAGGCATAGTCTCTTCGAAAATTCTTCCCTTTGAAAGTGCAAGTGTCAACATAACTCTATTATCCTACAGCCTTGTAGATGATGCTAAAAGGATCTATTTTACCCTTGTAATATCTGCGCCAAGAGCACTTAATTTGCGCTCCATGCGATCATATCCACGGTCTAAGTGATAAATACGATCAATCAAGGTTTCTCCATTCGCAATTAGCCCTGCAATTACTAGGCTTGCTGAAGCTCTTAAATCAGTAGCCATCACATTTGCACCTGACAAATACTCAACACCTTCAATAATTGCAGTATTACCCTCAATACCAATTTGGGCACCAAGGCGATTCATTTCCTGAACATGCATAAAGCGATTTTCAAAAATTGTTTCTGTAACTCTAGAGTTTCCAAGCGCGATTGTGTTTAATGCCATAAATTGAGCTTGCATATCCGTCGGAAACGCTGGGTACTCTGAAGTTCTAAAACTTACAGGTCTCGGACGCTCTTTCATAGTAGCTTTGATCGTCGTTTTTCCAATTTCCATCTTGAGACCAGCTTCAGTTAATTTTGTGAGAACAGCATCTAGTGTGTCTGGTCTGCAATCATGGATAGTTATCTCTCCACCAGTAGCGGCAACTGCACACAAAAAGGTTCCAGTCTCAATGCGGTCAGCAATGATGTCGTATTCCGTACCATGTAATTCAGAAACACCTTCGATTTTCAAATGGTCTGAACCAATACCAGTAATTTTGGCACCCATTTGATTGAGTAGCAAAGCTAAGTCGGTGACTTCAGGCTCTCTGGCTGCATTTTCTAAATAGGTTGTACCATTAGCCAAAACAGCAGCCATCATTAAATTTTCAGTTCCTGTGACGGTAATCATATCCGTA
The DNA here is from genome assembly GCA_036787315.1 of Polynucleobacter sp. Taxonomy (GTDB): domain Bacteria; phylum Pseudomonadota; class Gammaproteobacteria; order Burkholderiales; family Burkholderiaceae; genus Polynucleobacter. The sequence goes on from DAIQPR010000014.1 coordinate 6,119, forward strand.
AGAATATGTGCGCCGTGCAACTTGTTTTCTGGCTTAGGTGCGTCTGCTTGAATATATCCATGCTGAATCTGCATGCTGGCACCCATTTTCTGCATGCCTTTGATGTGTTGATCAACTGGTCTAGCGCCAATTGCACAGCCTCCCGGTAAGGAAACTCTTGCATTACCAAAACGCGCTAACAATGGTCCTAAAACTAATATGGACGCCCGCATTGTTTTTACCATCTCATAAGTTGCTTCAGCTTTTTCGATATGTGCGGCTTGTAACTCAACTACTGAACGATTATTTGGGTCAGGGAAATTAATATTAACGCCCATCTGAGTGAGGAGCTTAAGCATTGTTCTTACATCTTGCAAATCTGGCAAGTTACGCAGAACAATCTTTTCTGGCGTTAAAAGTGCTGCACACAACATAGGCAAGGCAGCGTTTTTTGCTCCCGCTATCCTCACATCACCATGCAAAGGAAGCCCACCCCTAATTAATAACTTATCCATACTTAATTCTCTTAAATTTATTTCAATGAATCAATACAGCACTAATAAAACAATAATGTTTAGTTACTGCTATTTTTTGCAAACTCTTCTGGAGTCAGTGTTTTGAATGACAAAGCATGAATCTCTTCTTTCATCCGCTCACCTAAGGCTGCGTATACCTTTTGATGTCGAGCAATCGAGCGAAGACCTACAAATTCAGGACTAACGATGGTTGCAAAAAAATGCTGTCCATCTCCCTCTAAGGATATGTGAGTGCAATTAAGTCCTTCTAATATGTAAGCTTTAATTTGTTCAGGTGTAGGGTACATCGAAGATTTCTCTCTAGTTAATTTCTAATTTTATAACCTTTTTTTAACATGCCAAGCGCTACCCGAGTAACGATTAGCAAACAAAAAAAGATAACGGCCAAGCTATGAAAAGGGGATACATCTGACTGACCAAAAAATCCATAACGAAAGCCATCAATCATATAAAAAAATGGGTTGAAATGAGATACTTTTAACCAAAACTCTGGCAATGAATGAATTGAATAAAACACCCCAGATAACATTGTTGCAGGCATGATGATAAAGTTTTGTGAAGCAGCTAATTGATCAAACTTATCTGCCCAAATACCAGCAACTAAACCCATAGCGCCCAGTAGGCTCGAACCTAATAAAGCAAAAACGAAAATCCATATTGGCGCGGCAAATGGAATCTTCGCAAACCATATGGTCACCATGAATACTCCAAAGCCAACACAAAGTCCTCTAATCATTGCTGCACCGACATATGCTGCAAAAAACTCAATATGTGACAATGGCGCAAGCAAAACAAATACTAAATTACCTGTGATTTTTGATTGAATTAATGATGAAGAAGTATTTGCAAACGCATTTTGCAAAATACTCATCATGACTAAGCCAGGTATTAAAAAGGCTGCGTATTCATAACCATAGATTTTGGGACTATTAGCTAGAATGTGCCCAAAAATTAACAAATACAAAACTGCCGTAAGAATGGGTGCAGCGACAGTTTGAAAAGCTACTTTATAAAAGCGTTTTACTTCTTTGCGAAATAAAGCTGGAAAGCCACTTTGTATTTTCGCTTCAGGCATTTTTTTTCCTACAATCAAAGGCTGGATTTCAGACATTTATTTAGCCTCCGACATAATTTTTACGAATACCGCCTCTAAATCAGCTGCGCCATCATCTCCTAAAACTTTTGGTGGGACGCCTGGGGGCCTATGTTTAGCTAATAAGTTTTGAGTTGTATCTAATGCAACAACCCTACCCTGTTTAAGCATCGCAATTCTTCCGCACAAGGATTCAGCTTCCTCTAAATAATGCGTTGTCAACACAATAGTATGTCCAGCTTGATTCAGTCGGCTTATAAACTGCCACAAGGATTGACGTAATTCCACATCAACTCCAGCCGTAGGCTCATCAAGAACAATTACTGGAGGGCGATGCACTAGTGCCTGAGCTACTAGAACGCGTCTTTTCATACCTCCAGATAAAGAACGCATATTTGCGTCGGCTTTATTGCTCAAGTCTAGATTGGCCATTACCTCATCAATCCAATCATCATTCTTATTTAAGCCAAAATAACCCGACTGAAAAGTTAATGTTTCCCTTACTGTAAAGAAAGGATCAAAAACAAGTTCCTGAGGTACAACACCTAATTGTCTTCGCGCAATACGAAAATCTTTTTGAACATCGTGCCCCATTACTTCAATGACTCCAGAATCTGGAGTGCACAGACCAGCCATGCTGGTAATTAAAGTTGTTTTTCCTGCGCCATTGGGTCCAAGTAGTCCAAAAAACTCTCCCTGTTCAATCTCTAATGAAACTCCATCGAGAGCAACTAAATTACCGTACTTTTTTCGGACTTGTCGAATTGATATCGCAGACATCAAATATTCTTTTGCTGATGAATTTGAATAAGGCCATCAAGGCCATAAACCTTGGATAAAACTTGAAGCTTTTCTGGCGAATTCACCATTTTTAGATTTGGTTGAGCCCTAAGCCAAGCAAGAATAACTGCGATGATTGATGAATCAAATTCTTGAAGTGAAGATGCATCAACCATATCTTCACTCTTCTGGATTTGAGACAAACCGTCATCACGCACCATTAGTGCATTTTGATGATTAACCTTTGCGGGCAAAGTGATCATTGAATTACTTAGCTTTCGCTAAGGCAGCGTTTCGATCTTGTAAGAACTTAATTAGACCATCAATACCATTTTGACTAATCTGATTATTAAACTGACCTCTATAAGCCTCAATCAGCCATGCTCCTAATACATTAAGATCATAGACCTTCCATGACTCTCCAACTTTTTCAAGTCGATAATCTATTTGGATAGCATCGCCGCGATTCATAACTTGGGTTTTAACCACTACCTCAGTATCCGTCGGATCCATTCTGAAAGGTTTATAAGTTACAGTTTGATCTTTCACTTGAGTCAAAGCACCAGCATACGTTCTGATTAACAATGTCTTAAATTCATTCATGACTTGTTTTTGCTGCTCAGGTGTAGCCTTACTCCAATTTTTCCCCATGGCTAATTGAGTTGTTTTTTGGAAATTTGTGTAAGGAACAATCTTTGCATCTACTAAAGCCATTACCTTGTTAATATTTCCAGCCTGAATTTCTTTATCGGTTTTTAAAGTATTCATTACTTCATTAACCAAATTCTTAATTAATCCATCTGGTGTTGCATCAATAGACTGGGCAAATGCAGATTGATTGACGCCAAATGAAAAAATCATTACAAATGCCATCATCCAATGGCGAATTTTGGCTGTAGGTATAAATCGATAAAAATTCATTGATCGTGTAAGGTTCATCATTAATCCTTTTTTAAGATTCACTATTTTAAATCTTTTTAGATTTCACAAATTAGCGAACCCTACTTTCCTCTTTTTCAAGCATCTCATCAGGAATATCATCATCGTCATCGATTAATGGAGGATTGCCATCATAAATTCGATTTCTTCGTCTTTGAATATATGCGTCTCTAATAAAAGTATATTTATCAAAAGCAGCCTCGCCAAGTAGGCTAGTTGAGCTAAGGTATTTGGAGCGTTGATCAACAATTCTTATACCTGTAATGGTGTTTCTAACTGGGATGTTATCTATGTATGTAAGCAGAATATCTGTTTGTAAATCAAATGCCCAACCGACAGTGTCACGAACATTACTTGGTCCGAGAAGTGGCAACATCATATAAGGACCATCTCCAATGCCCCAAACACCAAATGTTTGACCGAAATCCTCATTATGCTTTTCTAAGCCGGCCTCAGTTGCAACGTCAAAAATACCCCCAATACCAAAGGTCGTATTAACGATAACCCGCGTTAAATCCTCAACTGCTGTTTTAGGTTTTCCTTGTAATAGTTGGTTCACTGCGGTGTAAACATCACCAACGTTTGCGAAAACATTAGAAAACCTCTCCCGAACGTATACCGGAAAAATAAATTCATAAACCTGTGTAATAGGTTTGACAACATACTTATCTAAGCTCTCATTGAATGAGAATACATTTCTATTTACTAACTCCCAAGGATCTTTTTTAGAACGCGGCTGTCCCTCAGGAATCGACGCACATCCTACAAAAAAAGACATGACTATACTCAAGACTATGAGTTGTAAGCCTTTCCTGTTTAAGAAACCTGTTATCTTCATTACTCGCTTTTTTCTTTTCCGGCATCTGCCGCTTTGTTATATAAAAATTGGCTTATTAAGCTTTCTAATACTATCGCTGACTGGGTTTGCGTAATTTTACTTCCCTGGGCTAAAGATTGCTCATCACCCCCAGCCTCAAGCCCAATATATTGCTCCCCTAAAAGGCCTGAAGTTAATATTTTCGCAGAGGAGTCCTTAGGAAAATGGAAATTGTCTTCGATGTTTAAAGTAACCGTTGCTTGATACGTTTTATCGTCAAAATTAATTGCCGCAACACGACCCACAACCACACCAGCACTTTTCACGGGAGCACGAGGCTTAAGACCGCCAATATTATCAAAGCGTGCAGTGACTGAATAAGTCTTAGCAAAACTAAACGAACTCATATTTCCAGCTTTGAGTGCTAGAAATAATAAGGCCACAAAACCTGTAATGACAAATAATCCAACCCAAAAATCTAATGAATTCTTTTTCATATTTGAAACGCTCTCGTTGTTACTGATTTATGTTGAAAACATAACAGCTGTTAATAAAAAGTCTAATGCCAAAACTGCTAATGAAGAAATGACAACAGTTCTTGTAGTGGCTAAAGATACGCCCTCTGGAGTTGGCTTAGACTCATAACCTTGATACAAGGCGATAAAAGTAACCGCAACGCCAAAAACAAGACTTTTAATAACACCATTTCCAACGTCTTGTAAAACATCTACCCCACCTTGCATTTGTGACCAAAAAGCTCCTGCATCAACCCCAATTAAGGGAACGCCAACTAAATAACCGCCGATAATACCGACTGCACTAAATATTGCGGCCAGTATCGGCATTGCAATAACACCGGCCCAAAATCTTGGCGCAATAACTCTCGATACCGGATCAACGGCCATCATTTCCATAGCTGATAGCTGCTCTCCAGCTTTCATTAAACCAATCTCAGCTGTAAGTGATGTACCTGCTCGGCCTGCAAAAAGTAATGCGGTCACCACTGGACCTAGTTCTCGCGTTAATGACAAGGCCACCAATAGTCCTAAGGCTTGTTCAGATCCATATCTGTTTAATGTGTAATACCCCTGTAAACCCAATACAAATCCAACAAAAAGACCTGATACAGCAATAATGACAAAAGAGTAATTTCCAAGGAAAAACACTTGATCACTGACCAACCTAAATCGTTTCCACAACCCAAATGATTTACGAAATAAAGAAATAAACATTAAGGCAGCATGACCTACCCCTGCAATACTCAAGCGGACGTAAGCACCCAACCTAGTAATTCGTTGAATAATCGCCTCAGTCATTTTTAACTTTCTGAAGGCCAAAATCTTCTGCAATTGGCTTTCCTGGGTAATGGAAAGGCACTGGCCCATCTGGCTGAGCATCTATAAATTGTCTAACAAATAGATCTTCAGATTTTTGTAAATCTTCTGGAGTACCCTGTGCTGCAATTTTTCCATTGGCAATGAAATATACATAATCAGCTATTTCAAAAGTTTCAGGTACATCATGCGTAACTAATATGCTCGTTGCGCCAAGCGCGTCATTCATTTCTTTGATAAGTCGAGCGGTTACACCTAAAGCAATTGGGTCTAATCCTGCAAAGGGCTCATCATACATTATCAAGGGAGGATCTAGTGCTACAGCCCTTGCAAATGCTACTCTACGAGCCATACCTCCTGAAATTTGTGAAGGCATTAAATCACGGGCATTCCTTAATCCAACAGCGTTGAGCTTGAGCATGACTAAATCATTAATCATTGCCTCATCCAGTGAAGTATGTTCTCTTAGAGGAAATGCCACATTTTCAAAAACACTCATATCTGTGAAAAGTGCTCCAAATTGAAAGAGCATTCCCATCTTCCTTCGAATACGAATCAAACCATCGTTATTCAATGTTCCAACGTTTTCACCTTCAAACACAACTTTGCCTGAATTTGCTTTAACTTGGCCGCCAAGTAAACGCAGCACAGTAGTTTTTCCACATCCAGAACCACCCATGACGGCAGTTAACTTACCCTTTTGAAAAGACATCGATAAGCCCTCAAGAATGTTTCGTTCTTGAGGAGCATAAGAAAAAGTTACATTTTCTAAAGAGGCTAAATTTTCGGAATCTGTTGCTTGCATAATGTAATTATCATGCAAACTTGGTTACATCAGAAAAATTAAATCTTTTTTCTACTTGCTTTGCATTAATGCGTCATCAAATATAGCTACCGCTCTAGTCCAACCAGCAGAAGCACCCCTTATTTTGTGAGGAAAACAACTTATATAAAAACCGTCTGCAGGAAGTGCTTCTAAATTATGAAGTTTCTCCAGATGACAATATCCAATGTCTCTTCCAGCTTTGTGACCCTCCCAAATAAGGCTTGAGTCATGAGAACTTTCAAATTTTTTCTGTGTATGAACAAACGGAGCATCCCAACTCCAACCGTCTATACCCGTTAACCTTATTCCTCTTTCTAATAGATACATAGTTGCTTCGTATCCCATGCCACATCCTGAACTGACATAGTCAGAATGCCCATACCTAGAACCTGCTCTTGTATTCACAACAACAATTTCTAATGGTTTTAATTCATGGCCTATTCTCTTTAGTTCCGCCTCGACATCCGCTGCAGTAACTACATACCCATCTTCAAAATGACGAAAATCTAACTTAACACCTGGCTGAAAACACCATTCTAGAGGGACTTCATCGATTGTTTTTGACTTTTTTTGCTCCCCCAAAGCGCGGTCCATCGTGCTATGAAAATGATATGGAGCGTCTAAATGAGTTCCGTTGTGAGTTGAAATGGTTGCAACTTCAACTGCCCATCCTTCACCATCAGGCAAATCATTTTTTTGTAAGCCTGGGAAAAAATTAGCAATCCGCTCAACAGTATCTTGATGAGTAAAGTACTCTATTTTAGGTTTGAATGAGGGTGGATCACTCAGAACATCATTTTCTAAAAAAATAGAAATATCTACGAACTTTCTTGGCATTTTGTCTCCTGTTTTTGATTTATTTTTTTATATATTACTCGGAAAATATCAAGTATTGATATTTTGTATATCTTGACATCCTCCACACCCTAAAGGACGGGGATTCCTCCTGCTAGACGCTTATGTCCGGGTAAGACTTATGTCACTTTCAATGGAAATATCTTCATCGTTGAATAATGGCGAATTTTGCATAAACTCAAGCAATGTCTTATTTGTTACTGTTAGCCGATCATAATCTGCTCGAGATAATAAAATCGCTACAGAACGTCCGTGATTAGTAATTTCCTGCGGTCCCTCAATCTCAGCATGTCGTAACACCGTTGAGAGCTGTATTTTTGCCTTTTGAATTTGCCAACTGTTCATAAAGCTACCCAATTCTGAACATAATAGTCATACTATAGTCAGAAATTGAATTTTCGAAAAGTTTATTTTGAAGATAACAATAGAAAAAGGGTCTATTTCCAGGAATAAAGCTCAATCTATAGCTGCATAAATTTCAATAACAAATAAAAAAGCACCAACTTTTTTGAAGTTGGTGCTTTTTGTAGTGAAGCAATTATCTTGGTAGAACGCTGCTACCCATCAAATACTCATCCACAGATTTGGCACATTGACGACCTTCACGAATCGCCCAAACAACTAAAGATTGACCACGACGCATATCACCCGCTGCAAACACCTTAGGATGATTTGTTTTGTAGGCTTGATCACCTTCAGTACTAGCTTTTGCATTACCACGAGCATCTTTTTCGATTCCAAATCCACTTAGAATCTGTTGAGCAGGAGAAACAAAGCCCATTGCTAAAAAGACTAAATCAGCTTTCATCTCAAATTCTGAATTTGGGACTTCTGACATTTTTCCGTCTTTCCATTCCAAACGAACACCAATTAGCTTTTCTAATTTGCCGTTTTTGCCTTCAAATCGTTTTGTTGCAACAGACCAGTCACGTGAACAACCTTCTTCATGTGAAGATGATGTTCTTAACTTTGTTGGCCAGTATGGCCAAACTAGCGGTTTGTTTTCTTCTTCTGGAGGCTGAGGTAACAATTCAAATTGGCTAACAGATTTTGCACCATGACGATTAGATGTTCCAACGCAGTCAGAACCCGTATCACCACCACCAATAACAATCACATCTTTTCCAGCAGCATGGATTTGGTTCTTATTGTCGCCAGCAACTTCCTTATTCTGCGGAATTAAAAACTCTAGCGCAAAATGAACTCCTTCAAGCTCTCTTCCTGGAATAGGCAAATCTCTTGGTTGTTCAGCACCACCACTAATAATGACAGCATCAAAATCTTGCAGAATTTGATCTGGGTCTATTCTCTTTTGTGAGTAATCTTTAATTGCAGGATCTAATTGCTCTTTGCCAACAAATACGCCTGTCTGAAACGTTACACCTTCAGCTTGCATTTGTTCTACGCGACGATCAATTAACCATTTTTCCATTTTGAAATCAGGAATGCCGTATCTTAATAGTCCACCTACGCGATCATTCTTTTCAAAAACAGTAACGTCGTGTCCCACGCGCGCAAGTTGTTGCGCAGCTGCTAATCCAGCAGGGCCGGATCCAACAACAGCAACTTTTTTACCTGTTTTATGAGAAGGTGCTTGTGGCTTAACCCATCCGTTTTCCCAACCACGATCAATAATTGCGTGCTCAATAGACTTAATACCAACCGGTAAATTATTAATACCAAGAGTACAAGCTGCTTCGCATGGTGCTGGACAAATTCTGCCAGTAAATTCAGGGAAGTTATTTGTGGAGTGCAAAACGTCCAAAGCCTGTAACCAGTCTTTCTCGTACACCAAATTATTAAAGTCAGGAATAATATTATTTACAGGGCACCCATTGTTACAAAATGGAATACCGCAATCCATACATCTTGCACTTTGAGTTTTGGCCTCATCGTCTGTTAAAGCTGCAACAAATTCTTTGTAATGTTTAATCCTTTGCACAGGCACTTCATAGTGCTCTGACAATCTTTCAAACTCCATAAATCCAGTAATCTTTCCCATGAGATTCCTCTATTCTTTCTGTTGACTTTAATTAAGCCGTTGTAACTTGTTGTTGATTACCTTGAGACTTAGCCCACAACTCTCCAAGTGCTCTCTTATATTCAGTTGGGAAAACTTTCACAAATTGTGAACGTGCTGTTTCCCAATCTCTTAACAAAGACTTAGCTTGCTCTGAACCGGTGTGTTTGAAATGTCTCTCGACTAAATCTTTTAAGATCGCTTCATCGGTCAAACGCTCACCACCCTCTTTAACATTCAAAGGGGCATGCCATAATTCTTTAGGTATTGTCTTTTCTTGCTCACTAGATGGTAAAACTTTTTCAAGTGTTGCCATAGTTGTATTACAACGCTTAGCGAACATACCATCGGCGTCATAAACATAAGCAATACCTCCACTCATACCTGCAGCAAAATTACGGCCAGTATTACCGAGTACAACAATCGTTCCACCAGTCATGTATTCCGCACCATGGTCACCAGTTCCCTCAACAACAGCAATTGATCCGGAGTTTCTAACAGCGAAACGCTCTCCAGCTACACCATTGAAGAAGGCCTCGCCATCAATAGCTCCGTATAGAACTGTATTGCCGACAATGATATTTTCTGATGAGTTTTCTTTAAATTCATTTGGCGTTCTTACGATTACACGACCACCTGATAAACCTTTACCTACATAGTCATTCGCGTCACCAACTAAATCGAAAGTTATTCCACGCGCCAGGAATGCTGCAAAACTTTGTCCTGCAGTTCCATTAAATTGCACATGAATGGTGTCGTCTGGTAATCCCTCATGACCGTATCGCTTCGCAACTTCCCCAGATAACATTGCGCCAACTGTTCGGTTTACGTTTCTTACAGGATGTATGAATGAAACTTTCTTACCTGACTCAATTGCTAATGCTGCTTTAGATATCAATTCATTATCAAGAGCATTACCTAAGTTGTGGTCTTGAGTTGAAACTTGGCGACGTTCATTGCTCATGGCGTGCTCAGGCTGTGCAAATATCTTCCTAAAATCTAAGCCCTTCGCCTTCCAATGTTCAACACCTTTTTTGGTATCTAACAAATCAACACGGCCTACTAGTTCATCGAAAGATCTAATTCCTAACTGCGCCATAATTTCACGAACTTCTTCAGCAACATAGAAGAAGAAGTTCACAACATATTCAGGCTTACCTGAGAACTTAGCTCTTAAAACTGGATCTTGTGTAGCAACACCCACTGGGCATGTATTTAAATGACACTTACGCATCATGATGCAACCTTCAACGACTAATGGTGCTGTTGCAAATCCAAATTCCTCAGCCCCTAAAAGGGCACCAATGACTACGTCACGGCCTGTTTTCATTTGACCATCAGCCTGTACGCGTATACGTCCACGTAGGCCATTTAAAACTAAAGTTTGCTGAGTTTCAGCTAAACCAAGTTCCCATGGTGATCCAGCATGCTTAATAGAGGATAAAGGTGAAGCACCAGTACCTCCATCATGACCTGAAATCACGACATGGTCAGCTTTAGCTTTTGCAACACCAGCCGCAACTGTACCAACTCCAACTTCAGATACTAGTTTTACTGAAATATCTGCTTTAGGATTGACGTTTTTCAAATCATGAATCAATTGCGCTAAATCTTCAATAGAATAAATATCATGATGCGGAGGCGGCGAAATCAAGCCAACACCAGGTACTGAATAGCGCAATTTACCAATGTAGTCGGATACTTTTCCACCAGGTAATTGACCACCTTCACCAGGCTTTGCACCTTGTGCCATCTTAATTTGAATCTGATCTGCTGAAGACAAATACTCTGCAGTCACTCCAAATCTACCTGAAGCAACTTGTTTAATCTTAGAACGTAAAGAGTCGCCAGCTTGCAATGGAATATCTGCTTCGATGACATCTTTACCTAATTGGCTTGCCAAAGTTTCATTGGCTTTGATTGGAATTCCTTTAAGTTCATTTCTGTAACGATTTTGGTCTTCTCCACCCTCACCAGTATTGGATTTTCCACCGATACGGTTCATTGCAACCGCCAAGGTAGCATGGGCTTCTGTTGAAATAGATCCTAAGGACATTGCGCCTGTAGCAAAACGCTTCACAATTTCTTTAGCTGGTTCTACTTCTGAAACGTCTATAGCTTTACTAGGATCTAATTTAAATTCAAATAATCCTCTTAAAGTCATATGACGACGACTTTGATCATTGATTAAATTAGCGTATTCTTTAAAGGTTTGATATCCACCTTTTTCAGGGCCAACCCGTGTTGAATGTTGAAGCTTCGCAATTGAATCCGGTGTCCACATGTGATCTTCACCGCGAACACGATAAGCGTATTCACCACCTGCATCCAACATATTTTTGAGAACTGGATCTTCACTAAATGCAAGTCTATGCATTTTCAATGCTTCTTCGGCTACATCAAAAATACCGATGCCGCCAACATTAGATGCAGTTCCTTGAAAATACTTTTTGACCAACTCTTCTGATAAACCAATTGCTTCAAAAATTTGTGAGCCTGTATAGGACATATAAGTCGAAATACCCATCTTCGACATTACTTTTTGTAGTCCCTTACCAACTGCTTTTACATAATTTTTAATTGCTTTTTCTGGGGAGAGTTCACCAGTAAAGCCTTCAGCCATCTTAGCTAGTGTTTCCATAGCCAAATATGGATGAACAGCCTCTGCGCCATATCCGGCGAGTAGAGCAAAGTGATGCGTTTCTCTCGCTGATCCAGTTTCCACCACTAAACCAGCACTTGTACGCAAACCTTTTTGTACCAGATGGTGGTGTATTGTTGAAGTTGCTAGCAAAGCTGGTATCGCAACATACTCTTGTGAAACTTGACGATCACTAATGATCAAAATATTAAAACCTAATTTCACAGCATCAACTGCTTCAGCACATAATGAAGCCAGTCTTGCTTCAATACCATCTTTACCCCAAGCAACTGGATAGCAAATATCTAATTCATGCGTTCTGAATTTGCCATTGGTGTAATGCTCAATATGTCTAATTTTGGTAATGTCATCAAAATCTAAAATTGGCTGACTTACTTCTAAACGCATTGGCGGATTAATATTATTCGTATCTAATAAGTTTGGTTTTGGTCCAATAAAAGATACGAGTGACATCACCATGTTTTCACGGATGGAATCGATCGGTGGGTTAGTAACTTGTGCAAACAACTGTTTAAAGTAGTTGTATAAAACTTTGTTTTTGTTAGAGAGCACTGCTAATGGGCTGTCATTACCCATCGAACCGACAGCTTCTTCACCTGTTTGCGCCATAGGAGCCATCAAAAACTTCAGATCTTCTTGGGAATATCCAAAAGCTTGTTGGCGATCCAATAATTGCGCAGCTGGTCGTATATGTTTTTGATCATCTAAAACATCGATTTCTTTGACATCGATCACATCTAACTTAATACGAACAGCTTCAATCCAGCTCTTATAAGGCTTAGCTTTTGCAAGTGACTCTTTTAATTCGCTATCCTCAATAATGCGACCTTGCTCCATATCAATAAGGAACATTTTTCCTGGCTGTAAACGCCATTTCTTAACAATCTTACTTTCTGGAAAATTCAGTACTCCAGCTTCAGATGCCATAACGACTAAGTCGTCATCTGTTACGTAATATCTTGCTGGACGAAGTCCGTTTCTGTCCAATGTTGCACCAATCTGGCGTCCGTCTGTAAATGCAATCGCTGCTGGACCATCCCATGGCTCCATCATTGATGCATGGTATTCATAAAACGCTCTACGATTGTCGTCCATGAGCGTGTGCTGTTCCCAAGCCTCTGGAATCATCATCATCATTGCGTGAGCAAGTGGATAGCCAGCCATTACCAACAACTCTAAACAGTTATCAAAACTTGCTGTGTCTGACTGTCCTGGATAAATGAGTGGCCATAACTTTTCGAGATCATCTCCAAGAACTGGTGATTTAATTCCTCCAGTACGAGCATTTACCCAATTTACGTTACCTTTAACAGTGTTAATCTCTCCGTTATGGGCAATCATTCTGTATGGGTGAGCTAGTTCCCATGCTGGGAAGGTGTTGGTTGAAAAGCGTTGATGTACCATAGCAAGTGCTGATACCACCATTTCATTTTGTAAATCTGTGTAGTAAGCGCCCACTTGATTGGCTAATAGTAAGCCCTTATACACAATAGTTCTTGCTGACATGGAAGTTACAAAATATTCTTTTCCGTGTTGCAACTGAAGATTCTGAATTGCATGACTTGCAGACTTGCGTATGACGTACAACTTACGCTCTAAAGCATCAGTTGTCATAATATCTCTGCCACGACCGATAAATATCTGACGTATTACTGGCTCTGAAGTTCTAACGTTAGGAGACATAGGCATATTAGTGTCTACAGGAACATCTCTCCATCCCAAAATCACTTGACCTTCGATACGGACAGTTCTCTCCAATTCTTGCTCACAAGCTAATCTTGAGGCACTCTCTTTTGGTAAAAAGACCATTCCGACACCGTACTCACCTTCTGGTGGGAGTTTAATTCCTTGTTTGGCCATTTCAGAACGATAAAATGCGTCAGGTATCTGAATCAAAATACCAGCACCATCTCCCATCAGTGCATCAGCACCAACCGCACCGCGGTGATCTAAATTTTCAAGAATCTTGAGACCCTGTTCAACAATACTGTGTTCTTTTTTGCCCTTAATATGTGCAACGAAACCTACGCCGCAAGCATCATGTTCATTTTGAGGGTCATAAAGACCTTGCTGTTCTGGTCGCAATTGAGATGGATTTAACATTAAATTGTCCTAAAAAAAGAGAAAAATATTCCTATAGCGCTAGGAATAACCCTAATCACACCCACACTATAGGTCAAATAAATCTAGACATCAAACATTATGATTATAACTCTGTCCCCATTTTAAGAATCTCTGTCTTTATCCATTTTGGTGCCTGGGGACAGAGTTAGGGGTCAATGAATCATTGAAATTGTGCAAGAAAATTATTTTTCAAGAACAATATTTTTCCATTGGCGCTGTCTTTCAAATGGAGTGTTACCCAAACCCCAAAATGGAAGAACATCTTGCAAACCATAATTTGGTTCAAGCCCCACATGGATTTTGTAACTCGACCATGTGTAATCCTCTAACTTCTGGACAATATGTTCTTTAAGAGGACTTTGTTCAATCTTTTTTTGATAATTTAATAATTCACTCTCATTTTTTACAACAACTGAATAATATCTTCCAGCCCAAATACTTCCCTTATGTTGATAAACTTGATTGTATAGTTGAGTAAATCTTCTTCCTAAGGATTGAATTGTTCTTGCCAAAGACTCATCAAATAACGGCGTTACTAAAATTTGGGTTTGATTAGGCAAGATGACATATGCGTGCATGATTAATTTGTAATTCTTAGCTGCATCACGCAACCAAGCTAGAAACTCTAACTTCAAATCATCACGATCAAAAACAGTTAAAGTCGGATTGCCTCGCAAAACAACGTAATAAACTTGTCCTGGAATAATTTGACGTGCTTTACGGGCCACAACTAATCCATTAAGTTGCCGTATGAAGCTTTACTTGTAAATTCAGGAATAGTCCAATCACCATCCTCACTAACAACTCCCTCTGGAGGTGCTCTTGGTGATTCTGGCATTCCACTGAGCGCTTGAGACATATAGTTAATCCATACAGGTAGTGATAAGCCTCCACCAGTTTCATTGCTCCCTAAACTTTTAGGTCGATCAAATCCCATCCAGACCACAGCGCAAAGATTTGGATGATAACCAGCAAACCAAGCATCATGAGAATCATTAGTTGTTCCTGTTTTACCAGCAATATCGCTTCTTCCAAGCTTGGCTCTTGCAGAAGCCGCTGTTCCAGAGCGTGTCACTTCTTGCATCAAACTGTCCATTACAAAAGCAGTTTTGGGATCCAGGACACGCTTTGTTTCGTCACCCACATTACCAGGTGGAGCTTGAAAAATTATCTGCCCTTTAGAGTCCACAATCTTACTGATTAAATATGGTTGCACATCATATCCACCATTGGCAAAAATACTATACCCAACAGACATCTGTAAGGGTGTTTCTGATCCAGCACCCAGCGCAAGTGTTAAATAAGGGGGATTTTTTTCAGGAGGAAATCCAAATCTCTGAATAAAGTCTTGAGTGTAATGGGTTCCAATCGCTCGCATAATTCGAACTGATACTAAATTTTTTGATCTGGCTAAAGCTGTTCTGACAGTCATTACGCCATCAGTTCTACCATCATAGTTTTTTGGTTCCCAAGCTTTTCCGCCAGTTTCAGAACCACCTATCGATAAAAATGCATCATTTACCAAGGTTCTAGGCATGATGCCTTTTTCTACACCAGCCGCATAGATAAAAGGTTTAAATGATGAGCCTGGCTGTCTTTCTGCTTGTATCGCATGATTAAACTGGGAAAGTTTAAAGTCAAACCCACCAACCATCGTATTAATAGCCCCAGAATTTGGATCTATAGCAATCAAAGCTCCTTGTACCTCGGGGATTTGGGTAATCTGCCATGCCCCACTGCTTTGTTGAGAAACTCGAATAATTGAGCCCGGCTTAATTTGAATCTTCGGTTGAGCAGTAGCAGCTAAGCCCTCTCTACCTACCTTTAAGCCATCTGGTTTAATACGAATTGTTTCACCAGAAGAAATAAAAACTTGAACCTCTTGCAGACTTGCCTTTATGACAACGCCGGATTGCATATCCTCGCTACCAGGATGTTCAATAAGTGCTTCATCAAGTATGCGTTTATTTTCTTTTGAATCAAGATTACCAGTAGGCAGATTAACAAAACCTTCTGGGCCTCTGTAGCCATGTTTAACATCATAATCAAGCAAACCTTTTCTTAAGGCGTTATATCCAGCCTCTTGATTCGTTTTATTAATGGTTGTGTAAACCTTTAAACCTTGGATATAAACATTGTCTCCATAGGTATTCACTAGTAAATTACGCGCATACTCAGCGGCATAATCAGCATGTACACTAAACTCTCTACCCAAGCCTTTTACTTGTAACTCTTCCAAAATGGCATTGGCATACTCTTCATTGCTTATATATTTAAGATCTCTCATGCGTTGCAAAATATACTCCTGACGAATTTTGGCTCTTCGAAAATTAACGACAGGATTATACGCAGATGGGGCTTTAGGCAAACCAGCCAGCATTGCTGATTCAGCAATTGATAGATCTTTAACGTCTTTACCAAAGTAAATTCTTGCAGCACTTGCAAAACCATACGACCTTTGCCCTAAATATATTTGATTCATATAAAGCTCAAGAATCTGATCTTTGCTTAAGTTTTTTTCAATCTTCAGTGATAAAAGAATCTCATAAACTTTTCTATTTAACGTTTTTTCATTAGTCAGAAAAAAGTTTCTAGCAACCTGCATTGTTATTGTTGAAGCTCCTTGTGAGTATTTGCCGCTCAAATTAACTAATGCAGCTCGCGCAATACCTTGGATATCCACACCTGGATGCTCATAAAAGCGATCATCCTCAATAGAAATGACAGCGTTTTTTAAGCTTTCCGGAAAATCCTTAATGGGAGTGACATTACGTCTTTCTTCGCCAAACTCACCTATTAATTCATTATCTGCAGTGTAAATACGAAGCGGAACTTTAGGTCGATAGTCAGTTATGACCTCTAAAGAGGGTAATTTAGGGTTTGCCAAAATAACTACATAAGCAACAAGTATCCCAGCGCAAATTAGCCCTGCAATACCCAAACCCAACAAAGCTAACAATAGTTTTTTTAACATAAATAAACCACCTTAGACAAATCCTTCTGAAAGGTTTCCAAAGCGGTAAAGCTTGTAACAGGAAAGAGTTTATTTTTACTCATTCTAGGATTATAAGGAAGAGCTGTCGAGTGTCTTAACTTTCTCACAAGTTTTTCAGATTAATCTCTCGTAAGATGACCTTTATTCAACTGCGTTTCCTGTGAACAATATGTAATGCATATTTTTTCCTCGTCACAAGCAAGAATTGATCCTGAAACAGGTGAGGTTTTACCTGATCTTGAAAAGAAAACATTTTCTAAATCTCGCTCTTCATTTTTTGAAAATAAATCTTTCACTAAAACAGTTTTGATTCTTTTAATTTTATTAAACGTCTCTGTCGTCTCTTTTGTTTACTTCAGTTTAAAAAAAGAAATTGATTATTTACATTTTCAATTTGAGGCACTATTTGAGGGAGTCGAAGAAAGTGAATCCAGAATACTAGCGATTTCAGAGTCTGTAGAGGAAGTTAATCTTAAAATGAAAGAAGCTCTAGAGGCAGATGAGGAGTTTGCTAGTGTCAATTTTTGGGGCGATAACCAAACAGCCGCGCACCTTCAAAGCATTAAATTTATTGGCTATTATGAAATTAATGGGCAAAGGATAGCGTACACAAAGTCACAGCTTGGTGATCGTTTTTTAACAAAAAATGAAGTTTTTAACGGGCATTGGCGTATTAAAGACATAACAAGTAACACACTTGTTTTAGTTGGAGAAAACGATAAAACATACACAGTCCTTAAAGAGGAACAACAATGAAAATATTAATCCTTGGCTTGCTCCTCTTTTCTTTTAATATTTGTGAAGCAAAGTTTGAACTTCCTGAAAATAAACTCAACCTTGCATTCAGAAATATCGAATTAAAGGATGTTTTTGAAATCCTTGGCCAAGCAGGAAATATCCATTTCATTGGTCATCAAAGACTCGAGGGTACAACTGACTTAGTTGCACAAAATGTTACGTGGAAACAAGCTTTTGAAATGATTCTTAGGAGCCATGGACTTTATTTTGTTCAAAACGGTAATATGATCTGGGTTGCCCCACCACATGTCATTAAAAATAGCGGGCAGGCACAGTGGGACAACTTAAACAATGAGGAAGAATCGCCACAACAAGTCGCAATTGAAGCTTATATTGTTGAAGTAGACCAGCGATTTAGCCAAGAATTAGGT
>DAIQPR010000160.1:0-5261 GCA_036787315.1 Polynucleobacter sp.
TGGACCTAATGGCGCAGCACTGTTGCCAGTGATTACAAATGCCCAAGAAGATTCAACTAATTATGCGACTCTAAGAAGTTTAATTACCAAAGATCCTAGCTTAATTGACACATCAGTAAATACTACTGAACAATTAATTTATCAGGTAACTCTGCCATCAAGCAATGTTAGTTTGCTGTATAAGGGAAATCTGGTTTCAACAGGGGGCATCTCTGATGGGCAGGGGAATTTGTTATATACGATCCCTGCCAATGATTTGGTTAATTACCAACTTAAGCCTGGTATTAACTTTTCTGGAAACATTCCAATTACATTTACAGCTTTTACACAAGAGCCAATTATTGGTAACCAGACACCGAGCTCTAGTGCCAATTTTAGTTCCTCAACGACCTTTTACGTTGCTCCTATTTCGCATGCCCCCTCATTACAAATTAATAAAAATGCGGTGAGCTCTACTGCAACTGTCATTGCTGGAGGCGCAACAACGCCATTACCAATTTTAGCTAATTTAACAACAAGCATTGCTCATAGTTCAGATGAGAGCTTATCTGTGAAGATAACTGTTTCGGGAATACAAAATGCCAATGATGTGCAATTTTCTTTGGGAGGAAAAGCAATTGCTCTTACCTCTGGCCCTGCAGGAACTTTCTTTTTAAATGTGTCAGGAAGTGATGTTCAAAAATTACCTTATTTGACTGTTAGCTCAAGTAAGTTCTTTGGGGTAAATTCTTTAAACCAGGATACCTCACTCACTCTCACTGTTGATGCAACATCTCAAAGTAATTTGGTCAACTCACAAACTGGTCTTGCGCCAGCTTCAGCAGATACAGTTGGAGTCATCAAACTATCGATTGACCCAACTATTAAATATATTTCTAGTGCCACTGATGGTATCTTGATTAGCACAAGTGATTCAGATGCAAATTCTCTAATCAAGTTAGCAGACGCATTCACAAAAGTATTAACTGGAAGTAATTCAACCCCCAATACTTTTTCTGAAAATACTTCTTTTGGTTTTTCTAAAGCAAATATTGAATCTCTAATTCCTTACCTTAAAACAATTGAAGTTGATAAAACACAAAGCTTAGGAATAAGGTTCGTATTACCAGTTGGTTGGAGCATAAACTCAAACTCACAAAATGTTGTAATAACAACTTCTTCGAGCGGTATACAAACGGTTGATGTTTTTGATACTGATTCGAATCCTTTAGTTTCAACTTTAGAAAGTCTCAGCATCAACCCTCAGCAATACTTTTCTGGTAATGCCAATATTCAGTTTTATGTTGGAACATTTGTAAAGTTGCTTGCTGATAGTAATGGGGTACCACCTGCGAGTGTGTTTAATTTAACCGTTGATCCTGCTGGTAATGCAATTCATTTTGATACTCAAATTACTGTAAATCCCGTTTCAATTACACCAACTTTAACAATGGCTGGCGTAACTGTCGATTCTACTCATACAAATATCTCATTGGATAGTTGGAATCCAACAACTCAAAATAACGCTAGATCAAATGGATTTTTTACAGCAAGTCTTTCTGAAAGCGTTATTTCACCAGCCAATGTTTCAGGTGTTGGCCCTTCAGAGACTGAGTACTTATTAATTAATAAGACTCAATTGGATGCGGTTGGCGCAAAAATTTATCAACATGGATCAACGACACCAATTTCAACCACTACAAACGTTAGCGGAACTAGTGATATATATTACAAAGTGTTGGCAGCGAGCTTTAATACTCTTGATGTAAAAATTCCATGGACTCAAAAAACTCCAATTTCATTCAAAGTACTAGGTGAATCAGTTAACGGTACTGCTGCGCCTGCCGATACCTTAGTTGCCACGATTACGATTCCTATTTTAGATTTACCGGTTACACCAACTCTGACGATCAATAATTTCTCCACAACGGTCCTAGATTCTTCTGGTGTTTCCAAAGTTGTTCCTGGTTTTCTAGAGGGAGCGCCAGTAGCACTGAATAATTTGGTCACTCTGACACCGGCTGGTGGCAGAGATTTAACAACAGCTTATGTTTATATTAAAGCTGGGGATACTAGTCTTGCTGGTCAAATTTTTACTGCTCAAGGAATGAACTCTGGGTTTGTTTTAGTGAATGCTGGTAGCGGCGGATTGTCTACAATAACTTATAAAGATGCAAGCTTTTACAAAATACCTGCTAGTGATTTAGCCAATTACTCAATACAGAGTACAACCCCAACAAAATTCTTTAGTGGCAACCTAACTGGTCTAGATATCCTTGCTGCAGATACTTCTGGAACTGCTGGAATATTGCCACTTTATACACAAGATATTGCAACTTCAATTTCGTTTATTCCAGTTGCGCAAGGTATTAATGAAACATTATTTCAGACAACTCCTAATATTGCCCTTACTGTTGGGAAAAGTACTGACTTATATAAACCTGGTAATACAAACATTTTTTCTAAAATTGTTCCAGTTGATTCCAATGAAAATTATTATGCGCAGTTAATTATTAAGAATAATTCTGGCCCCTCAAACCCTGTCTCGACTGGGGTTCTTTCGATTAAGGTGGGTACTAATTATTTAACGCCCACAACGAATGCAAATGGCGACTTGATTTTCACCTTCACAAAGGCTCAACTACAAGATCAAAATATTTCAAATGCGATAACGATAACACCACAAGTAGATTTATTGCCTTATGAAATAGATTTATCTGCATATACAGTAAATGGTTCTAGCACTAAAGTGGTTTCAGCTCCTCTAGCGATCATGAATCCTCAAAGTTTAATCGTGCCTGCGAGTCCTCAGTACATGAGTTTTTCAAATGCCTCTGGATATGAGCTAAATCCCACGTCAAATACAATCAGTAAGATTGCGATTCCAATTACAAAAACAAATATATTGAGTTCCGCATATTCTAGTATTGAAAAGATTGGCTTGATTGTGTCAAGTTCTAATCCGGCTTTAAACGGGGGCGTTTTTAACATTTCAGGACTTGATGTAAATGGCAATCAAGTTTCATATGCATTTACTTTTAATAGTAGTACAGCACTGAAAATATTTAGTAGTACAGATACACTTGATTTTTCGACATTAAGCTTCACCCCGCCAAATTATTTCAAAGGGGATGCTTCTTTTACCTACACTCCTTATGCTGTCTCAAAATTAGATGGTTTGGGTACTCATACAGAGGTTAGTGCAACTTCGGTAACAGCCTCTATTCATGTTACCCCAGTTCCTTCAGCTATCTCTGTTAATACTTCAAATGTAGACGGTTCTTTTCAGGCGAAGAACACCATTTCGATCTCTGAAAACGGAGGAGCATTTAGTCTCCCGATTGCAAGTTATATCAATACTGCAATACTGAATGATCCAAGTGAAAAGGTCTTTGTTCAATTTATTCTTCCAATAGGTATTTCTCTTACAAATAAGGATGTAATTGTTAATCCGATTTCTTCTGATAGTGTAAGTGGCACCTCAAAATATGTCATTACGCTAGATGAATCTTCGTTGAGTGACCAACTAGCTAACTATAAGTTATTGCCATCTAGTACCTATGTGACCCCTGAAGCTGGAGCATCAATTTCTGTAACTGTTAATTCTTTAGAGCCAAGCACGGGCGCGCAGGGACTTAGCCCACAAACTATAACAACTAAGTTGTATGTGAAACCTGTTCCGGATATCCCTCAGGCACCAATATCACTAACGAAAACAGCGACTATTCAAGAGAATAATGAAGTATCTACTTTAACGAATATAGCTCCAGATTTGTCTTCAAGGTTTTTATCAACAAATGCTATTAATTTGCTCTCCCTTGTTTCGGTTAACCCCAATGCAGAGACCCTAAAAGTAGCTGTTACTGCTTCTTCCAGTCTAATGCTTGAAGTATTTAACCCGACTTCGAATACTTACACCAACTTAATTCCAAATTCATCAAGTGATAGTACAAATTCGTATGTAATGAGTACGGCTGACTATCAAAATCTTTATATTCAAGGTGTTGGACATGCAAAATCTTCTTCAGCAATTTTCTCAGTTAAAACTTTAGATGAAGCTACATGGGGAGGGGCTAGCTCAGCATTTTCTTCACCTGTAACTGCAACCTTTACCATAACTCCTGTAGCGAATGGCATTGCCACCTCTCCGCAATTACAAACTGTCTCCTCATGGGAGGATTTGACGAATAATGCAAATACGTCTGTCAATGCACCTTTATTAAGTCAATTTATTTCTGTAGGGGCTACAGAATTTGATTCTTCAGAGACGCTGTATTATAAGGTTAGCATCCCCAAGAATATGGTTCTTAAAGGCTTGAATGGCTTCTCTGTGCCACTTGCCTCTGTTGATAATTCTGTTGGAACAGCCACTAGCGGCGATCTTGTATACAGTATTAAAGCTTCGGATCTTTCAAATTATCAAATTATTCCCCCATTGCATTTCTCAGGTGATGTGGATATAGGTATTCAGGCTTATTCTCAAGAGGCTGATGGCAGTAAGAGCTTTGATACTAATGTTGGGATCACAACTTTACACTTTAATCCAATTTCCTATGCGCCTACCCTTGTCACTTCTAGCACCGACACGGGTCTGATTTCAGCAGCTTCACCTAATGTTGGAATTCCTATTCAAATTGTTGGCGTTGATTCAGGCTTATTGTCTGCACGTGTTTACGTATCAAGTCCGACATTAAATAACTCAAATGTATCTTCCTTGAGTTTTTCTGATGGAACTAATAGCTATTCTTTAAATTATGACTCATCAAGTCAAAAATATTATTTTGATGTTTCTTCAGCAAATATTTCAAAACTATCTAACTTAACAGTATCTACAAATACTTCAGGTCTAAATAATCCATTTGTAGATGACTTCCGGGGAAGTAATGCCCTACAGGTCAGTGTTAATGCATATTCTCTAGGAGGATATTCAGATTCTTCAGGCTTCCATGCAGCCCAAACCACAGGCGGACAGAATAGTCTTGCATTAAGTTCCGCAACTGTAAATGTGTCAATTTATCAGGGGTTACAAGCTCCTGTAATGGGACTTGTATCAACTAATCAAGCACCTCAGTCTGTATTAACAAAATCGGTTGTCCCTTATGACATTCATCTTGGAAATCTTCCAGTAGGAGTGAATCTTAATAATGTTTCAATCTTAGTAACGGGTGCACCTGGTTTAGGTTATTTTGTTGCTCATAGTGGAGATACCAATACTCCAATTGGCGCAAGCCTTGGCCAAAATAGTGGCGTTTGGCTATTTAAGGCAACAGATTTTTTCAATA
>DAIQPR010000161.1:0-5257 GCA_036787315.1 Polynucleobacter sp.
CTATTAAAGTTATCGCCTAACTTATATCCAGAAGCTGGTTTAAATCTTCGCAAAAGCCTTTTGTGTAGCTTCGAGCATTTTTGCAATGACTACATCATCATGCTGAATCGATAAAAAGCCTGCTTCATAAGCAGATGGTGCTAAATACACACCTTCATCTAACATCGCATGGAAGAAACGTTTGAACTTCTCAATATCCGATTTAGTGATGTCGTCTAGTGTTGTAGGTTTATTTTTTGCAAAATAAATACCAAACATGCCACCAACGTGATCCGTAGCAAAATCATGACCAGCATCTTTAGCTAACTTTTCCATACCAGTTAATAGAGAAGCAGTTTGGGCTTGCAAACGCTCATAAAAACCTGGCTGACTAATTAAATTTAATGTGGTTAATCCAGCTGCAACAGCGAGAGGATTACCTGAGAGCGTACCTGCTTGGTAAACATTACCTATCGGAGCTAATTTCTGCATGATGTCTTTACGACCACCAAAAGCAGCCATCGGCATACCACCACCCATGACCTTGCCCAAGCAAGTTAAGTCAGGCTTGATGCCATGTAAGCTTTGCGCACCACCCAAAGCAACTCTAAATCCTGTCATGACTTCATCGTAAATCAACACTGCGCCATATTGGGTAGTTAATTCACGCATAGTCTTAATGTACTCAGGCGTCATTTGTACAAGATTCATATTGCCTGCAATTGGCTCAACAATGAGCGCAGCAACTTGTGAGCCAAATTGTTCAAAGGCAGCCCTCAAAGCTGCAAGATCATTAAATGGCAATACGAGAGTATGTTTGACTAAATCTTGCGGCACACCACCAGATGATGGGGCATTCGTTGCAAGATCTAATGATTGATCCGCAAAAGTTAAAAGGCCAGAACCTGCTTTTACTAATAAGCTATCGGCATGGCCGTGATAGCAACCTTCAAACTTGATAATCAAATCGCGACCAGTAAATCCACGTGCGAGTCTTAACGCACTCATCGTGGCTTCAGTGCCACTGGATACTAATCTTACTTGTTCAATACTTGGCACAAGCTGTGTAATACGCTCTGCCATTAAGATTTCTGCTTCTGTTGGCGCACCAAAACTAAAACTATTAACGGCAGCTTCCTGAATAGCTTTCACCACCTCAGGATGTGCATGACCCACAATCATCGGTCCCCAAGATCCAATACAGTCAATGTACTGCTTACCCTCAACATCCCACATGAAAGGCCCCTGGGCCTTAGCAATAAAGCGAGGTGTTCCACCTACGGATCTAAATGCTCTTACAGGAGAATTAACCCCACCTGGAGTCGTTATCTGTGCACGTTCAAATAAGGATTGGTTTGTCTTCATTGTTGTAATAGTTTAGGTTGCAACAGGCTTAAATAGCCATCATTTCAAAATCTTCTTTACGTGCTCCACACTCTGGACATGTCCAATTTGGTGGGACATCAGCCCACAAAGTTCCGGGAGCAATCCCTTCATCTGGAAGTCCAGCTTCTTCATCGTATACCCAACCACAGATGAGGCACATATAAGTTTTAAATTCCATGTCTTCTCGCTTTAATAATGATGTTTACTTCAATATTCTATTGTATTAGGCTTCTTTATCAATCGGAGGATTTGTGTTTTTTACAAATCCTTTACGGATTTCAAAACGAAATAATCGACATTCAATCGCACCATTAAATAATGGTGTTCGTTTAGTCTCTTTCATGCGTAATTGACCCGGCAATCCCATATCGGCTGTCAGCACATCCATTTGCCAACCATCGAAGTGTTCTTTGATATGTCGGCCATAACTCGCTAAAAATTCTACAAACTGTGGATCTGAAATGTTTTTAGGCAATGGATCTCGCGCACCTCGTGATTTTTTTTCTTCATCACGATCGCCCCTTCCACCCTTTAATTCAATACGCTCTCCATAAGGAGGATTAAATACGACTACACCCGTTTTTTTCATTTCCCCAAAGGGTGACTTTGCAGCCAAAGCATCAATCTGTCGAACCATCGGCAAGCCCGGTAAACCAGCTTTTTGCCAATTTCTTTGCGTAATAGCCACCATTTGCTCATTAATATCAGAGCCCGCAATCCTCAAGACCTGCTGCTCAGCAAGGCGCATCTTATCCTTGGCTAGCTGACAAATGGCTTGCCATATTTGTTGAACTTTAGTGTTTTGATACGGTTTGAGTCTTAAAAACCCAAAGCCCTGTATCTCACCGACTAAATCCACACGGCTCACCTGAAACCGTACTGGCTGCGATGGCGTGGTACTGGCTTTTATAGCCTGCGTTGGTTTAACAATTGTGAGGGGTTTATTTTTGGGAGATGCAATGACCTGACCCGTTTCCACAGCAATCGGCGCTACCCATCCAGAAGAAGCTGGTGGAGTATGTTTGGGAAGCTCTTCCTCAATGAATTCTGGAATCTTTTCTTTTTTAGGAATTACCTTAGGAGCAGACTCTTCTTGTACTTGCGGCTTTAATATTCCAGCGCGTATCGCCCCCGGCGGAATCTGTTTTGCAATTTGTGCAGCCTCAATCAAAAATGTGCCACTTCCGCACATCGGATCAAACAAGGGCATATCCGCTTGCCAAGCGGTTAAAGCCAAAATACCTGCAGCAAGATTTTCTTTTAAAGGAGCTGCGCCTTTTTCATCGCGCCAACCTCTTTTGAATAATGCCTCGCCAGAAGTATCAACATATATGGTGACCGCTGTAGGATCTAAAAATGCCATGACTCGTACATCAGGAGTTCCTGTCTCAATACTTGGACGTTTTCCTTTTACTTCTCTAAACCGATCACAAATGGCATCTTTAATGCGTAAGGTAATAAAGTTAATACTGTTTAGATTAGATTTTTGCGCAGTAACATCAACTCTTAAAGTTTGATCGGTTGTAAACCAATCTTCCCAACTGATTTTGTTAGCTGTTGCGTAAATATCTTCTTCTTTTTTATACGGCGCATGGATTAACTGCAACAAAACACGACTTGCAATCCTAGAATGTAAGTTAATCGCCATGGCGATTTCTAATCCGCCAACCAGCTCCAATCCACCCGTTGGCTTTAGTGGCAAAGCACCAACCTGAGCACTTCCTAAAGATTGTTGTAAGAGCTTGCTTTGCGTAGCATCAAGACCTAACTGACGATGTAATTCAGGGTCTTGATACTGAGCAATGATGTGATTTAACTCATCATGCAGTGGGGCCTCAAGGCCCCTCGGGCAAACGACAAAGAATTTCAAAAGGGTTTCAATATAACAAGTAAAGTAATGAGCACGAGCAAGAGTACCGGAATCTCATTAAACCAACGATACCAAACATGAGACTTCGTATTAGTGCCAGCAACAAACTTCTTAATCATTGCGCCACACATGTGGTGATATCCAATCAAAATAATCACTAATAATAATTTGGCATGCATCCATCCAGTGCCAGGACTTCTACCAACACCAAAATATAACCAAAGTATTAATCCGAAGATTAAGGCACCAATCATCAAAATGTTCATAAAGCGATATAACTTTTGACTCATGATAATCAAGCGAGACTGTACTGCTGGATCTTTATCCATGGCTAAATTAACCAAAATACGTGGTAGATAAAACAAACCTGCAAACCATGAGGTAATCAAAATAATGTGTATCACTTTGACATATTGATAACTAAGCATTTCCATCCATGAATCCTTTTTAAGTGTTAATACAAAAAATCTTTAAGTACGAATTGAGCCATTACCTTTAACAAGATATTTAAGTGAGGTGAGTCCTTCAAGACCTACAGGCCCACGTGCATGTAACTTGTCATTCGAGATTCCGATTTCTGCTCCAAGACCATATTCAAAACCATCAGCAAAACGTGTACTCGCATTTTGCATAACGCTTGCACTATCGACCTCACGCATAAAACGTGCTGCTTTCTCTGGATTCTCTGTCATGATGGCATCGGTATGGTGACTTCCATACGTATTTATATGATCAATCGCCTCAACTATTGAATCCACCGTTTTAATGGATAGAATAGGCGCAAGATACTCGGTAGTCCAATCTTCTTCTGTGGCATCTTTGAGCAAACTTATACCATGAAACCCATGTTGCGCCAAAATGCCTTTGGTTTTTCTACAAACGCGTAACTCAACACCCTTGTCTTGATAAATCTTGCATAAAGGTAGTAATAATTGTGATGCAACTTTGGAATGAACCAAGAGTGTTTCCATCGCATTACATGGTGAGTAGCGTTGTGTTTTAGCGTTGTCGCATACCGTAATGGACTTCGTGATGTCGGCTTCATCATCTACATAAGTATGACAAATACCATCTAAGTGTTTAATCATCGGCACACGACCTTCTTCCATCAAGCGTGCGATTAAACTCTTACCACCCCTTGGAACAATGACATCGACGAATTCAGTCATGGTGATTAATACACCAACCGCAGCTCGGTCGGTAGTTTCGATCACTTGCACACCATCTTTAGGTAATCCAGCTTTTTCAAGGCCCGCCTGAATAATTCTTGCTAAGGCAGTATTAGATTCAATCGCTTCTGAACCACCACGCAAAATTGTGGCATTGCCTGATTTAATACACAATGCAGCAGCATCAATGGTGACGTTAGGTCTTGATTCATAAATAATGCCAATGACTCCTAATGGCACTCGCATTTGCTTGATTTCAATACCTGTAGGTCTTTTAACTGGTGTAGTTGTTTGTCCAATGGGATCAGTCAATGCAACAATTTGCTCAAGACCTAATGCCATGGATTCAATAACTTTATCGGTAAGGGCTAAGCGATCGATGAATGCTGCGTCATGACCAGCTTCTTTTGCACGCGTTAGATCTTTCGCATTAGCTTGCTTCAAAGCCTCTGTTTGACCACGAATAATTTTCGCCATGATCAACAAAGCTTGATTTTTCTGTTCAGAACTAGCACGCGCCATCGCCCTGGACGCGAATCGCGCACGACGCCCTATACCCTGAACAAGCTCCTTGACATCAGTCGCTGTGTTTTCAGTAAGAACATTTGCAAGTGACATATCCAAATACCTCAATGAGTTAATCTTCTAATTTTCCACTATTTATAGTTTTTTGACTAATTTTTACTTCTAACCCGAATGGATTACTACTAAATTTGCTCTTATTTCCTATTTACAAACCTTATCCATAAGCTTTTGATGCTTTCTAAATAATGACACCACAAATCGATAGAGAATTAAGCATCACAATACTTAAAAAATATGCATTAAATGTGTATAATTTACTCATTTAATG